>JBAPTR010000083.1:0-29510 GCA_049282265.1 Desulfatiglandaceae bacterium
GAGGAAAAGAGGAGGTCTTAAAGTGCCGATTTACGAATATGAATGTGTCAAATGTGGACACAAGAAAGAAGTCCTGCAGAAATTCAGTGATACTCCCATAACAGAGTGTGCAGAGTGTCATGGCGAGATGAAGAAACTCATTTCTCACTCCACCTTCCATCTGAAAGGAACGGGGTGGTATGTGACGGATTATGCCTCCAAATCGGGGGGAAATCAGGGAGACACCAAGAAGGCCGAAACCAAGGCGTCCGACGGTGAAAAAAAGGGAACAGGCGACGACAAAAAGGGAACAGGCGACGACAAAAAGGCAACAGGCGGCGACAAAAAGGCAACGGGCGGTGACAAAAAGGCAACAGCGGCCTCCTCTTCCAAAAAAGCCTCTTCTGATTCCTGATGGAGCCTCCAGACGCATAGGACTAATTGATAGGAAATTATGAAAAGTTGGGATACCGAAAGGGTCCAAAATAAGCTGATCAACCAGCTGGAAAGACAGGAAAAAAGAGAGGCCTTCCAGAGAGACCGTTTCCTCAGGTTCAAGCTCTCTGAAATCCATAACAGGATGACACAGGCCCTGTTAATGAAAAAAATTGTGGAGACTGATGATCCCTCCGCCATGTCCGATTCCCTGCTCAGAGGCCTGAAAAAGGCGCTCAACAGCAGTGAATTTGATCTGAAATACTTCATTGCTCCCATCCGAGACCTTGTAACCCGCCCCAATCCCTATTCACTCTATATGACACAGTATATCATGGAAGTCCTGATCGATGAACGCGGCGTTGTGGATATCTACGGTACCGACAAGGATATATACAGTGTGGTGAATGAAGTTCTCAGCCAGATCAACATTCAGTTTGAGATGGCGGAAGAGAAAATCATGGCCGAATTGGGGCGCAACAAGTCCCTTATGCCAGGATCCAGAGAATACGACATAGCCCTTGATCAGCTCATAAAGAAGAAGTTCGGAGCGCCCGAAAAATGATGACTTTGTAAAAAGTCATCATCGTGCCCTGTTTGGAGAAGTGTTTAAATGACTGAAAGAATAGCATTTATATTTCCCGGCCAAGGATCGCAGTTTGTCGGTATGGGCCGGGACTTGGCGGATTCCTTTCAAGGGGCAAAGGAGATTTTTCAGGAGGCAGACGACGTCTGCCAAAGACCTATTTCCAGGTTGTGCTTTGAAGGGCCCCTTGATGAACTGACCCTCACCGAAAATCTTCAACCGGCCATTACCGCGGTGAACCTGGCCTGCCTGGAGGCACTGAAATCATCGGGCAGGGAGGCCCATGTCTCCGCCGGGCACAGCCTGGGAGAATATGCAGCCCTGGTATCCACGGGTGTAATAGGCACTGCCGGCGCCCTTCGTGTCGTCCAAAAGAGGGGAGAGTTGATGCACCGGGAATCCCTTTCCCATCCGGGGACCATGGCCGCCGTGATCGGCATGCCCATCGAGACGATTCAGGAAATTGTTGAAGAGGTGAGAGAGAACGATGTCCTTGCAGTTGCCAATCACAACACCGCGGAACAGATCGTTATCACCGGTGAGGAGGGGCCTGTTTCCAGGGCCGTCAAGAAGGTGAAGGAGCAGGGGGCAAGGGCCATTCCGCTGAAGGTCAGCGGGGCGTGGCATTGCCGCCTGATGGACGGGGCGGTTCAGGAATTTAGACAGTACATGGCGCAGATCCCGTTTTCGAGCCCGAGATCCAAGATGCTGTTCAATGCCACGGGCGGTGTTGAGAAGGATCCCGGAAGCATCAGAGAGATCATGGCCAGCCAGCTGACCAGCCCGGTGAGATGGTACGATATCGTGAGGACAATGGTTGCAGACGGAGTGACCACATTCGTGGAGGTGGGGCCGAAGAAGGTCCTGACCGGTCTCGTCAAGAAAATTATTCCGGCCGATGGTGGGATACGGCTTTTTCAGGTGTCAGACACCGCCGGCCTTGAGGATTTTCTGGCCCGTTAGTCCATCCCCCCCGGCTCTCCTCATATTTTTTTCCCTGCCACGTATCTCTTTCCTCCAGCCTCCTCCGGATGAGCATCAAGTTTTTTAATTTATCCCTTGCCCAGTCAGGTGCCAGGAGTTCGGCCCTGCCGGGATCACCCGTTAGTCTCTGAACCACCATCTGCGGGGGGATACGTTCCAGGAAATCAACGGTAAGGTCCACATATTCATCTCTCTCCAGGCATCGAAAAAGCTTCCTTTCGTATTGTTCCGCCAGTGGCGTCCCCTTCGTGACATAGAGCAGATGGATCTTGATTCCCTGGATGGGGAGTCTGCTCAGAAAGCGCGCTGTTTCAAGCATCATTGCCCTGTTCTCGCCCGGCAGCCCGAGGATAACATGGGTGCAGATATTCAAACCCCATTCCCGTGCCGTCAAAACAGCCTTTTCAAAACACGCCGCATCATGTCCCCTGTTGATTCTCTCAAGCGTCTTGGCGTGTGCCGACTGCAGGCCGTATTCGAGCCACACGAGCACTTTGTTGCGGTAGCTACTGAGAAGCCTCAAGACATCCCCGTCCACACAGTCGGGACGGGTGGCCACGGACAGCCCCACGATATCTTTCTGTTCAAGGGCCTGGTCATAGATCTCCTTCAGTCTCGGAACCGGTGCGTAAGTGTTTGAGAAGGCTTGAAAATAGGCAATAAATTTTCTGACTTTGTAACGTTTCCTGAGATGGATTCGTCCCTCCGCAATCTGTTTATTGATGGAAAAGCCCCTGTCCAGAAAGGCCCCGGTGCCGGACCCAAGGCGATCACAAAAAATGCAGCCCTCATGTGATAACGTGCCGTCACGGTTGGGGCAACTCAGGCCGGCATCCAGGGGAATCTTTTGGACACGTTCTCCGAAGCGTTCTCTCAGGTAGGTGTTGTAGTCACGATACCGTTCCATAGGGAGAAAATAGCGGAATGATTCGCTAAAAGTCAATTGCGTTCGAAAGGGGATGCAGTTTGCCTTGCCTAGCCCAGGGGGAATCTGCTAGATTATGACCGCCACATCAAAAAGAGAAAAGGAGAAAAGCATGTCAGACACAGCCACACTGATCGTTGACGGAAAGACTTTTGAATTGCCCATCATCACGGGTACCGAGGGAGAGAAGGCCATAGATATCTCGAATTTGAGACGGGATACCGGTCTCATTACCCTCGATTCGGGCTTTGCAAATACCGGAAGCTGCAAGAGCGGTATTACCTACATGGACGGCGAAAAAGGCATCCTCAGATACCGGGGGATCCCGGTAGAACAGCTGGCGGAACATTCCACCTTTGTGGAGACCTCTTATCTGCTGATCAATGGAGAACTGCCCACGAGGAAGGAACTGACGGAGTTTTCGATCATGCTGAACGATCACTCCCTGGTACACGAGGACATGCGTTCTTTCTTTGAAATGTTCCCGAGAAGGGCCCATCCCATGGGTATCGTCTCCTCCATGGTCAGCGCCCTCAGGGCCTTTTATCCCGAGATCCCTGAAAGGACGGAAGATGAAGAAATCAATATGACGTTTAGCAGGCTCCTTTCCAAGGTGAGAACCATGGCAGCCATGTCCTACAAGATTTCCAGGGGCCACAGAGTCGTCTATCCAAGGCATGATCTGGCCTATTGTGCCAACTTTCTCAATATGATGTTTGATTCCCCCGTCCGTCCCTATCGCATAGACAAAGAGCTGGTGAAGGCCCTGGAAGTCTTCTGGATTCTGCACGCAGATCACGAACAGAATTGCTCCACAGCGGCGGTCCGCCTCGTGGGCAGTGCACGCGTGAACCTCTATGCGGCCATTGCGGCGGGAATAAGCGCCCTCTGGGGGCCCCTGCATGGTGGAGCCAATCAGGCCGTTGTCGAGATGTTGCAACAGATTCAGGATAGTGGTGGGGATCCCGCACCCTTCATCGCGAGGGCGAGGGATAAGAAAGACGGTTTCAGGCTGATGGGCTTCGGACACCGGATTTACAAGACCTATGATCCGAGGGTGAAAGTCATGAAAAAGGTCTGCGGAAACGTCCTCAAAAAGCTCAAGAGGCATGATCCCCTGATGGATGTTGCCATGAAGCTGGAGGAAGTCGCCGTAAAGGACTCCTATTTCAAAGACCATAATCTTTACCCCAACGTCGATTTCTACAGTGGCATTGTACTGCGGGCCATCGGTATCCCCCTCAACATGTTCACCGTCATGTTCGCCATCGGACGTTTGCCCGGATGGATCAGCCAGTGGAAGGAGAGCCAGGACGATCCTCAGTGGAAGCTTCATCGGCCGCGACAGATTTTTATCGGACCGGCAAAATGGGATTACGTCCCTATTGAAAAACGATTGGGCCGTAACAGGTAGAAACTGCTGGAGGGATGTATGAATTTCGAAATCTTCGAAAAAATGGGAAATGCCGAACTGAAAGAGTATGTCAGATTTCTCCTCTGGCATTACAGGGTGGTGGATGCATTCTGGTTCATCCATGTGGCGGAGCGGTTTGACCAGCCTACGGCGGAAGCCTTGAACGAGAAGGTCTGGGGCCGTGTGGCGGCAATGGCCGCAAAGGATCTCGTCTCACGTTTCAGCTCCGGCGAAAAAGGCCTGAAAGGATTTGTGAAGGCCCTCCGATATTTCCCCTGGTGCATCCTCGTTGGGTATGAGATAGAGGAAAAGCCGGATGAAGTGTTCATCACCGTGCCCTCCTGCCCGACTCAGGTGGCCCGACTCAAAAGGGGCCTGGGAGAATATGTCTGCAAGGACATGCACCGTGCCGAATTTTCGAGTTTTGCAAGGGTGGTGGACCAGGCCATCCAGGTGGAATGCCTGTTTGCACCGCCCGATCCACATCCTGAAGAACTGTTTTGTAAGTGGCGTTTCAGTATGAAATAATCCGGAATAAACAGAAGAGGTTCAGAATGGGCAAGGATCTGAAGAAAGATATTGCGCGACTCAAGAAAGAATACATCGACCTGGAGGGGGCCTTCCAGGATGAACGGGAATGTTTATCGAGGGTTATCAACGCGCTCTGTATCCTGGCGGCAAGAGATGAGGATCTTCGGGAAGAAATCAGGATCATCAAGGCCATGTCAAATTCTTCCGAGCGGTTGCCCATAGAAAAGATGGATGGTGTCACCTCAAGGCTGAAGGATCAGATTATCGCGAAGGAAACGGAGTCGGCAAGTGAGGGCGGGGAGCAGAGGGAGCCGGCGGACGCGGAGAAGGACTTGATTGAAGCCTGCATGGCCATGAAACGTGTGATGGTGGTCCTCCTGGAGGGCTTCTATCCCTTGACACGTCGTCTGGAGACCAGGGCATCCACGATCCATCTGGACTGCAAGGCCTTCGAAATTGACAGGTTCAAGCAGGAGGCCGAAGGCCTCCTGGATTTTCTCGACGGCCTCAAGGAAAAGATTTCGATGGATTTCAGATACATCGACAGCGCTTTCCTGACCCTTCTTGAGAAGGTGAAGGATCTGGAAAAAACCCTTGCAGGCCAGTTCGGGGGAGAAGAGCCTATCAGAAAGATTGAATATTATGATATGAAAATCAATGGAGAGATGAGTGCGATCGTCACGTCCTTCGATCTGCATGCTTCCATTGACGAGATCAAGAATACCGTCATCCGGAAGATACAGAATATCAAACAGGTGGTGGCACATAAAAAGCGGGATGATCTAAAGAAGGCGCAGCTCGCAAGGGAGAATATGAAGCTGCTGAAAGAGCGTATTGCGGAGGCGGATCAACATGCCCGGGAGATGTCAAAACGGGCGGAAGAACTGAAGATGGTGGCCATGAAAGATGGGCTTACCGGGCTTTACAATCGCACGGCATTTGATCTGAAGATAGAGGGTGCCCTCAGAACCATAAAGGATACCGGGGAGCCCTTTTCCTTGATGCTTCTGGATGTGGACAAGTTCAAAGAGATCAATGATACCTTTGGCCATGTGGCAGGGGACAAGGTCCTTGAAAAGGTTGCTCAATCTCTAAAAGAGACCTTCAGGGAGACGGATTTTATCGCAAGATACGGAGGGGACGAGTTCGTCGTTCTCATTGAGCATCTCAGTGAAGCCATGGCCATGGAGCGGTTGTCGAATTTCAGGCGGAATCTGGCGAAAAGACGGTTCGTCTCTTACAAAAAAGGACCCGTGGATATCACCGTCAGTGCGGGGATATCTCTGGCAGAATCAGAGGATAGCCTTGAGAGTGTTCTCGACCGTGCGGACCGTGCCATGTATGCGGAAAAGAAGAACCAGGAGAAGAGGGAATAGCCCTGGGGGAGCAAGCCTACTTTGGGGCAGGCTGTAGCATTGAATAGGGTCCCACAAAAAGATGTCTGTTCCTTTTGAGCTCAAATCTATCCATAAGATACTACTGCTATACCTCTTTCAGCAGAGGTAGACCCTTCCCCAGTACATCGAGTATTTCCTCAATCTGGGATGTGCTGAGGAGACCCTGTTCAAGGAATATCCTGCCGACCACCCTGTGTTCCCCTTTTGCCATGTCCTCCATAACCTGAGTCTTCAAGGCCTCGATTAGCTGTTGGGGGAGAATATATCCCCTTTCCACTGCCACAATCCCAAAACGCCTTTCAAGGTGTTCGCTCTCCATATTGTCCTCCCATCCTGTCAATAAAAAGTAGGCTTCAACCGGATGAACCTAATTTATGCTATTTGAAAATGAATTTCAATGGATGTGTCTTGGCCTGTAATGGAGACTCCTGCGGGGAGGCCCCTGATGTGGCGGAAAACGGCGGAAGAAACGATCAGACCACCACGTTGGGAACCTCCATCTCTCCCCTGGTGAAGGCCTTGACAAAGGCCTTGACGACTTTCGGATCAAATTCCGTTCCGGAACCCTTTATGATGATATCCTTGGCCTCAAACGGAGACATTGCTTTTCTGTATGGCCTGTCACTGGTCAGCGAATCATATACGTCCGCCACCGTCAACACACGTGCCTCCAGGGGAATCCCCTCCCCACTTGCGTCGTTGTAACCTGATCCGTCGAATTTTTCATGATGGGCGAGGATGATGGGCAGGATACGGCCCAGGGGTCCTCCTACAGGCTGAAGAATTTCATTGCTCTTCCTCACGTGCTGTTTCATGTCTTCGTATTCTTTATTGGTGAGATGGGCTGCCTTGTAAAGGAGTTTTCGGCTGATTTCCAGTTTCCCGATATCATGAAGCATCGCGGCTGAGCGGACATCCTCGATTCTTTCCATTGGGAAACCGAGATAGGCGGCGATCTTCGCAGCGTATATGGATACCCGGTAACAGTGGTTTTCCGTATACTCGTCATTGGAGATGAAGCGGCGCAAGATAACCAGGATGCCTTGATAGGCCTCACTCAGTTCAGCTACTTTCTTCTTATCACGCTCATAGAGCGTGCCCATGGTATAGGCGGTGATCATCAGGATTCCTCCCCAGGCCATGATTTCATACCACTTGGCCTCCATGAAGGCCGTGTTTTTGGCTTCAGCAAGCCACGCCGGATTATAATAGATGGCAATACCCACCAGGAGGACACTTGCAAAGGCCGTGAAAGTAGCGTGTCGACGGCCGTAAAAGTAGGCCGAAAACAGGGTCGGCAAGGTATAGAGCCCAAGCAGCATGCGCTGTGAGGCCAGAAGATAATTCATGGCCCCCACAATCATGATCATGGAGAGAATCAACCACAATTCTTTGTTCACCTCTAAAAGCTTTTCAAGAAGGTGATCTTTCCATGATGTCTTCAGTTTCTTGTCGGGCACGGTGGGTGTGAGAGGGAGATCAGGAACTTCTTTGGTTGAAATGGGATCAGGCGTCTGGTCTTCCGGTGGCTCTTCTTTCACCGACGTTTCTTCCGGTGGTGTCTTTTCGGGTATATAGGCGGCCGAGGCACCGAGCTTTTCGAGCCTGGTGACGAAGGCCTTTGCAGCCTTTTCCTCGGCATTCCTGCTGAGAACGAGGGGAGTCTTCTTGATCAAATCCTCAAACTTATGGCCCCCGGCGTTTTTGGTGTAGTGGGACAGGAACTGCCTCACTTTTTCTTCAACTTCCGTGTCGAGAATAGCATTGAGGACAAGCATTCCGTTCATTTGGCCAGCCATTGAAACCCTCCCTGAATTCTGGTATTGATCATGACGAACCAAGCCTCTGGTCAGGAAAATCACCTAAGGCTTCCCTCCTTATAAAAAGGGGCTATGTTCAGAAGAAATAAAATGTTGTAAAAGAAGAATCGACAATAAAGGAAAAAACTTTAGCAATTTTCACGAATAATGCGGTCTGAGGAGCGGTAGAGACGATCGGTAGGGATTTCCTTCGAGAGAAAAATAGGAACGGAAAGGGGGAGGGTTTCGCTTTTTTCAAGAAATCTCTTGCATTGAAGGCGGGTGATTTCTAATATTGATGGCATAACAGCGCCCACAGTGAGGTGGGAGGGGCTGTCAGCCCGTCATCAATTGAAATGCCGGAAATGAGATCTATCCCCATTTTCCGAAGGGGCGCCAAGGAGGTTCTGGTATGACTGAACTGATCATATGGAAAAACAGAGAGATCAATAAAATGAGAAGGACGATGGAACATCTTTTTGATCGCATGTGGATGGATTTCGGTTCCTGTCTTTCTCCGGCCATGACGACACTGGGGCCTTCTCTGGACATTTCAGAGACCCGGGACATGGTGATTGTGAAGGCGGAACTTCCAGGCATTGATCTCAATGACGTGAAAATCTCCGTCACCGAAAGGACGCTGAGCCTGATAGGAGAAAAGCGCGCGGAGATGGTAAGAAAAGGTGCCCACTATCACCGCCTGGAACGGCGTTTCGGATTATTTTCCAGGAGCATACAGCTTCCATGCAGAATTAAAGTGGAGGAGATGGAAGCCACCTACGAGAAAGGGGTCCTGGTGATCATTCTGCCGAAATGCGAAGCCGAAAAGGGAAAGCGTATCAAACTGAAAGTCTTGTGAGGAAGTCAATAAATCCGCTATCTTTATCATGGTAGTTCGGATGCGGTGAAGACGAATACTAATGACGAATGATATGGCCATATCCAACAGACCTGAAATCATGACTGGAGACCAAAGGAGAGATCACATGCCCAGGAAAAAAGCGAGTATTGGCGTACCGGTGGATAGGCTCAGATGGCGTTTGGACCCCGCGACCCTTTCCTTCAAAACCACCACGGACCTCGAACCCTTGAAGGAGATCGTGGGGCAGGCGAGGGGGGTGGAGGCATTCAGGTTCGGGATGGGTATGAACAAACCGGGCTACAATGTCTTTGTGACGGGCATGTCCGGAAGCGGGCGGATGTCGACGGTCAAGAAGCTCCTTGAAGAAATGACCCTGAAATCGAAGACACCGGATGATCTCTGTTATGTGAACAATTTCAAGAATCCGGAAGCCCCTATACTGCTGAGAATGAAGGGGGGCGTCGGGGCGGGTTTTAGAAAAGATGTCCATAACCTTGTTGAAACCCTCAAGAAAGAGATCCCTCAGCTTTTCGAAAGCCAGGAATACATCAACCTCAAGAAGGAGATCATGGAGGCCTATGAAGCCAAGGGAAAGACCTTTTTCAAGGAGCTCGACCAGAGGGTCAAGGAAGAAGGTTTTGCACTGGTTGACGTCCAGATGGGCCAATACAAACGTCCCGAGGTGATGCCCATCGTCGATGGGAAACCCCTCCCCGTTGATCAGGTGGAGGATATGGCCGAGAAGGGACGCTTCCCAAAAGATGAGTTCGAGGCCATGAGAGAAAAACAGGCCAGGCTTCGGGGCCAGATTGACCAGATTTTTCTGGAACTCCGGGATCTCCAGAAAGAGGTTCAGGAAAAGATCGAAAAGATGGACCGTGTCATGTTTCTCAAGAACGCTTCGGATCTTGCAAGCCCATTGGTGAAAAAATACAAAGGGAAATCCGTCAGGGAGTATCTGGAATCGCTTTTGGAAGATATGGCGGACAATCTGCAGATTTTCAGGCCGCAACAACAGGTCGCCATTCCGGGCATGCCTGCCATGCTTCCCGAAGGAGATCTTTTTCAACCCTATCAGGTGAACCTTCTGGTGGATAACAGCGAACAGAAGGGCGCACCGGTGATCATTGAAGGTTACCCGACCTACCGCAATATATTCGGAAGCATTGAACGGGTAGTGGATCGCAGTGGCCTATGGCGCACGGATTTCAGCAAGATCAAGGCGGGATCTTTCATCAAGGCCAATGGGGGGTATCTCGTATTTAACCTCATGGATGCCATTGTGGAACCTGGAGTCTGGCAGAGTCTCAAGAGGGCGTTGAAATCATCCAAGCTTGAAATTCAGACCTATGACCCATTCTATCTCTTTACCACCTCCGGGCTCAAACCCGAACCCATTGACCTGGAGGTGAAGGTCGTCATCATCTCAGACTTTCGCTTGTACCATCTGCTTTTACACTACGATGAGGATTTCAAAAAGATCTTCAAGGTCCGGGCTGATTTCGACACATCCATGGACAAGGATAAGAGGAGTATTGAGCAGTTTGCCCGGTTTATTCGAATGAAATGTGATGACGAAGATCTAAGACCCTTCGATGCGTCGGCCGTAGCCTCACTGGTTGAACAGGCCGTCAGGATGACAGGCAGACAGGAAAAGATATCCACGAGTTTTCCCGCGGTAACGGATCTTCTCCGAGAGGCCGATTTCTGGGCTGGTGATGGGAAAGACGATGTCGTCCGCGAAGAGCATGTGGACAAGGCCATTGATGCCCGGATTTACCGTTCCAGCCAGATCGAGGAACACATCCAGGAGATGATCGATCGTGGTACATTGATGATCGATGTTACCGGGGAAGTGACGGGGCAGGTCAATGGCCTGGCTGTTTTCAACATGGGGGATTACATGTTCGGCAAGCCGAGTCGGATTACCGTGTCCACCGCCATGGGGAGGGCCGGAATTATCAATATAGAGCGGGAAGCGGATCTCTCCGGCAGCACCCACAACAAGGGCGTTTTCATCCTGAGCGGCTACCTGAGGAAGAAATATGCCCAGGACAAGCCCCTTACCGTGAGCGCCAGCATAGCCTTTGAGCAGTCCTACGGCGGTGTGGATGGGGACAGTGCTTCCAGTACGGAAATTTATGCACTCCTTTCCAGCCTCTCCGGGCTACCCATCAGACAGAATATTGCCGTGACGGGATCGGTCAACCAGAAAGGTGAGGTGCAGGCCATCGGCGGAGTGAATCAAAAGATAGAGGGCTTTTTTGATTGCTGCAAAACGGCGGGGTTGACGGGAGAACAGGGCGTGATGATTCCTGACTCCAATGTCAAGGATCTGATGCTCCGAAAAGACGTTGTGGCGGCCGTGAAAAAGGGGGAATTCCGAGTCTATTCCGTCAAGACAATCGATGAGGGGATAGAGATCCTGACGGGGAAAAAGGCTGGCACGCGGAAAGCGGATGGAACCTACCAAAAAGGCTCCATCAATGACCTGGTGGATCGAAAACTCAGAGCCCTGGCCGAGGGGCTCAAGAGTTTCAGTGATAAGGAGAATTGGGAAAACAAGAAAAAGACCGAAAAGAAGGGCCGAGGGGGCGGAAAAAAAGAATAGTGTCGGATTTGAAGCGTATCCCCCTTACCGGTTCTGTCGAGGAAAAAGTTGCCTGGGCAAGGGCCGGCCACCTTTCCTGGGATGGGTTCCTGACCCGGGATGGTGAAATTTCAGGACTCCTTGCCGGCCTCGAACGTGAAATAGAGGCCTCCCGCAAGGCCATGCGGGCGGGGGGCGTGATGCTTGCCTGTCGTGCTTGTGAAGAGACGGAAGGGGGTTCCTGCTGCGGCGCAGGCATAGAAAGAAAGTATGACGGGTACCTCTTGCTTATCAATCTTATGCTGGGGGTCGAACTGCCGGAAGAACGTCTGGAACCGAACAGCTGTTTCTTCCAGGGGGCCGAAGGATGTCGTCTGAAGGCCCGTCATGTGATCTGCATCAATTACCTGTGCAAAAAGGTCACGGATCAGGTGGAACCCGAAGATCTGTCTCTTCTCCGTGAGGCAGAGGGAGCGGAACTGCATACCCTCTTTAGGCTGCATGAGCGTATCAAGAAATTGCTCAGGGAAATGTCACTCAGATGAACGGATCCGTGTTTTCCTTTCCAAAAGAAACACTGGAGTGCGTGGCCCGTTTTTATGATGCACGAAAGGTGGGCGACTTGGGGGCTCTTGGTTTCAGGAGGTCCAGCGACCTGTCCGTTCTTGTGAATGGTTTGGAGGACCTCCTGCGCGCGCGCCTGCTGGTTCCCGGAAAATCCCTCTTTCTGGATCTGGGATGCGCCGACGGACGGGTGAATGTGCTCCTGAGTTACCTTGTTCGAAAATCCGTAGGCGTCGAACTCGATTCGTGGACCCTCGATGAATATGCCCCATTAAGGGCTGAGCTTGCGGAGGAATTGCGCGCAGCCGATATCTCGTGCCCCCCGGACAATATCCACCTCTTTAACGGGGACTCCACCGATCCCGGCACGCACCAGGAGATTTTGAGCCATACGGGTCTTGGCCTGGGTGATTTCGACCTCTTCTACACCTACCTGATCATGCACGAGGAGTTTGCGGACATGATAGCTCGAAAGGCCAGGAAGGGAGCCGTTTTTCTGGTCTACGGGCTGGACAGGATCATGCCTTCCTACGCAGGGCTCAGGCTCCTCAGCAATTTGAGTCCCCTTCAGGGGATGCTGGGCGTCTATATCAAGCCCTGACGTGACGGGCGGGAACAGCAAGACTCAGGTATCGGTTCCCTTCTCGGAACATCAACCTTTTTTTCACCATCATATTTAGAAAAGAAACGACCTTTTCCCCATCCATCCGGGGAAAACGGGCGAGAATGTCGCCTGCTGAACGGTGTCTTTGGCAAAAGAGGTAAATTGAGCGGGAGGTCCCCGTCAGCCGGTGTGACAAATCTTCCCTGTCAAGGCGTCGCTCTTGAATGACCATGAATCGTTTTCCGTCAAGATAGGAGAGAATAGGACCGCTTCCCGGCGATCTGTGCAACGCTTCATAGGTGTCCCGCCAATGATCCACCCTTTCCCGAACCCCTTCCCAGATGCGCTGCTGATAACGCTTCCGTCCATAGTATTCCTGGATCATGAGTGTGAGGCCCCGCAGGACGTCCGGAGGAAAGAGGCGGGCATAGTGGGGGTGGTTTCCCTTTTTCCTGATACCGAATGCCCGGGGATCATTGTATACGGGGCTTGCATACCCCAGCCAGAAATGGGCCGGTTGGAGGGGCCTGAACGGAAGCACAAATGAGAGATTCTCCAAGGTTTCGGCCACGTCTCCTTCGTCGCTCGAAGGGAAGTGGAGGATGAGGTTTCCGGTGAGACCGGGAAGCCCCGGCGTTTCACAGTCCCGCATGATCTGGATATTGTCCATGACGGTCGTGCCCTTGTTGAGCTTTCCGAGGAGACTCGTGCTCAGGGCCTCTACCCCCACCTGGACCGTCTCGACGCCGGCTTCCCCCATGGCGGCCAGGATGGGGAAGGCGGTGGTTGCACGAATTTCCGCAAAAAATTGGTACCCCTTTCCAAGTCGGGCCACGTCCATGAAGATCTTTCGGGTGCCTTTCCCAGGCAGGAGATTGTCCATGAACGAAATGGATAGGGCTTGGTGTCTCAGGGAGAGGTCTTCAATTTCTTGAATAACCCGGGGACCCGTCTTGGTCCTGTAACCCTTCCATTGAAGATTCAGGTTGCAGAAGGCACAACCGGTGGGCTTCCCCGAGGGGGCCCTTTTTCTCCACCAGCAGCCCCTGGAGGTCTCCATGGGTATTTTCGGGAAAAATCGTTTGGCGGAGGGAAGGGAGTTAAGGGTCTCGAAATAATCCTCATAATCGGGAACGGGAAGGTCATCCAACTGGGCCACCTGGGTTGGAGCGCGGGAGGGTCCATCGGGGGATTCCCTCTGGAGGACCCCGGGCAGGGGCAGGCTGCCCTGCGCCGATGGACACCTTGAAAGGTGATCAACCAGATGGAGAAGGGGCAATTCTCCTTCTCCCTGAACCACGAAATCAAGCTCCGGGAAGGTCTGGAGAAGAGACTCCCCCATTTCCGCGGCACACGAAGACCCTCCGATCACGATCTTCAGCCCGTTAGCCCGCTGTTTGATTCGCCGGATGTAATAGAGGCTGCTGGTCAACTGGCCTAGGCATATGGAAAAACCAGTCAGAAGGTATTCATCCCAGTTGACATCGTCCAGGAATCGCTCGGATGCCTCCCTGACCTGCCGACAGAGCCCTTGAAAATCATGGCCTGGGGGCAGAGAGGATTTTCCAGACGGGCTGCGCCACCAGAATTTCTCCATGGTGTCGAAAAGTTCCGGGTAGAGGAGGGCGGCATAGACGGATTCCGCCAGCCAGCTTTTTCCTGAGATCCTTCGGTAACAATCATAGCCGATGGATTCGGCGACCAGGAGGTAGGGGTGGTAGGTGCGAACGGATATTCCGGGGATGTTCCCTAGAAAAAAGGCCTTCAGAGATCCAAGTTGAATGGAGGGTCGGTTAAAGAGGGGCCAGGGGGTGGAAACCAGAGCAATATGACGGCCCTTTTCCAGTTTCACCGCCCCCCTTTCAAAGCAGTTTTGACTAATGTGCCTTGGCCTTTTCAAATCCCTTGTCAAAGGCCTTGAGGTTTGCTTCCAGAAAGGCCTTCTTCGTTGATGATGAAATGGTTTTCTTCATACTATCGGCCGTGATGGAAATGGTGCCGGAACCGATGAGTGCCCCCAGCATCACCATATTGAGGGCAAGGGGATTCCCCACCTCTTCAGCCATGGCATCCCCGTCCAGGGCAATCACCCGACCGGCCTTTTCCCTTATCAGGGCCAGCATCTCCTCCACATCCGGGTATTTCCCCTGACCCACCGCAACCGTGAAGGGCGGCAGGGGATGCGTGTTGGTGATGATAACGGTCTTTCCATTGCATTTTCCCAGGGCGCGCAGGGTCTCAACCGGTTCAAAACTCACCAGGACATCGGCCTCACCCGGGGAGACGATGGGACTCGTCACATTGCCCATTAGGACGGCCGACTCCACGATGCCACCTCTCTGCGCCATGCCGTGTATCTCGCTCACGACGGCAGGAACGCCTTCCGCCAGGGCCGCTTCACCCAGAAGACGTGAGGCCAGCAGGTTGCCTTGGCCACCCACCCCTATAAATACCAATCTTTTCGTTTCCATAAGAGTCTCCCTTATCCCTTCAGTGGCAGGATAGCGTTTTCGGGACAGACCTGGGCGCAGACAGAGCAGCCGATGCACAGGTACTTGTTGATCTCCACCTGATCCCCTTCCAGGTACATGGCAGGACAGGCCAGTTTGCTGATGCAGTCCCTATGATTCTTGCACTTGTCATGGCTGACGTAAAACGGTCGGGCCTTTTTGCCCTGGCCGATGGCCTTTGCGAAAAGCGGACATATTTCCCTGGAGATGATCACGGACAAACCATCGTAGTCCATGGCCGCCTTTACGGCTTCCATGGTTTTTTTGATCTTGAAGGGTTTGACCACATGGACATCCTTTACGCCGCAGCCGCGTACGACATCTTCCAGGGACACCTGGGTCAAAGAAACCCCCATGGGTTCGGTATCTACGCCCGGGTGGGGCTGGTGCCCCGTCATGGCGGTGGTGCCGTTGTCCAGAATCACCAGGGTGAACTTGTGGTTGTTATGGACGGCATTGATGAGTCCCGTGATTCCCGAATGGAAGAAGGTGGAGTCTCCAATGAAGGAAACCACTTTCTGGTCGGTGGCCTCTGAAAAACCGCAGGACGAACTCACCGAAGACCCCATGCAGATGAGAAAATCGGCCATGGATATGGGTGGCAGCAGTCCCAGGGTGTAGCAGCCGATGTCCGTGGGATGGATCGCGTCGGGGCCGTACACCTGTTTGACGGCGTGGTATGTGGCACGATGGGGGCAGCCTGGACACAGGGTCGGAGGCCTTCCGGGGAGATCGGGTATCCCGGAGAGGTCCAGCGGCTGCACCCCCTGGTATTCCACCCCGAAATACTTTGCTACGGCCTCACGTACCATGCCGGGATCATATTCAAACAACCGGGAGAGTCTTCCCACGCCTTTGCCCTGTATGGAAAGTGTAAGACCGTTTTCCTGGGCAATAGCCTTGATATCCTTCTCCATGACCGGCTCCAGCTCTTCCACCACAAGGACCTTTTCCACCTGCTTGAGGAAGCGGGAAATGAGGCCCTTTGGCAGGGGCCATGAGAAGCCGATTTTCAGGATACTGACCTTTTCAGCCAGACCCATGTCCTGGATTGCATCCTTCACATAGTTGAAGCTGACCCCATTGGTCACGATGCCCCACTTGCCGTCGCCGATGATTTCGTTCAAGGCTGACTGCTCGCTTTTTTCCAGGGCCTTGTCGTACTTTTCAAGGAGCAGCTTGTGCAGTTTTCGGCCGACAGCGGGGACGGTTACGAAATGGAACGGGTTTTTTTGAAAATGTCCTTTTGTCTTTATGGGCTTGAGGTCGCCGAGTTTGACTTTGCCACGAATGTGGTTCAACCGTGTGGTGGTCCTGATAAAGACCGGAAGTTCCAGCTCCTCGGAAAGATCCAGGGCCGCAGTGGTTACGTCCTTCATTTCCTGGGGATCGGTGGGCTCCAGCATGGGCAGACCGGACAGACGGGCATAAAAGCGGTTGTCCTGTTCGTTCTGGCTGGAGAAGAGAGAGGGATCGTCCGCAGTGATAATCACCATGCCGCCCTTTGTCCCAACATAGGCCAGGGTCATGAGGGGATCGGCCGCCACATTGACCCCGACGTGTTTCATGGTTACCATGGTCCTGAGGCCACAGACCGCGGCTCCGGCCCCCACCTCCAGAGCAACCTTTTCATTGGTGGAATACTCAAAGTAGAGGTCTGATTCCTGGCTTATCGTGAAAAACTGTTCAGGAATCTCCGATGAAGGCGTTCCGGGATAGCAGGTGGAAAATGCCAGCCCGGCCTCCAATGCCCCTCGAACAATGGCCTCGTTTCCGAGGAGAAGCATTTCCTTCCCTGGTGAGTCTGTCAATAATTTGTGCATATTTACCCCCGACCCTCATAAGGTTAAACGAAAGAAAGTTGAATGAAAAAATGCATACACAGTCATAAAACAGCTATAATCTAGCTACAATATATGTCTACTGGAGCCCCCCGGAATTGTCAAGAAAAATTTCGGATCCGGGCCAGCATTGTCCCAAATCCACGGCCCATTTTGCGCATCATGCACTTCACCGGGG
Source organism: Desulfatiglandaceae bacterium (assembly GCA_049282265.1). GTDB lineage: Bacteria > Desulfobacterota > DSM-4660 > Desulfatiglandales > Desulfatiglandaceae > CAYUCJ01. The sequence continues at coordinate 17,200 of JBAPTR010000083.1, forward strand.
ATTTGGCGATATTCCTGATCACCAGCAAGGTATTAGATGCAAGGCGCCGAGGAGCGATCGAAGGCAACGCAGCAGATGATACCTTGATGGTGGATCAGGGGCGTCAGGAGACCTTGAAACTCTCTACCATTCCGGCGTATTTTTTTCTCAACTTGGGCTTTTCTATCTTTCCGGTCGGATTGCGTGGTACATTGTCAAAAAAGACCTTGCGAGGCCGTTTGTACCGGGGAAGGGGTTCACAAAAGGCCAGAAACTCATCCTCCGTCATTTCCTGCCCTGCCTTCGACTGCACAATGGCTGTCACGATCTCCCCCAGCCTTTCATCAGGCACCCCGATAACGGCAACATCCTGTATCTTCCGGTTCTCCATGAGGAAGTCTTCAATCTCCACGGGAAAGATATTTTCTCCTCCCGAAATGATCACGTCTTTTTTTCGATCCACCAGCCAGATGAAGCCGTCCTCATCTGTCCGTGCCATGTCGCCCGTCAGGACCCAGCCGTCAAAGAGGGTGCTTTCTGTGGCCTCCGGATTCCTGTAATAGGCCTTCATGACGCCAGGCCCCTTGACCATGAGTTCCCCTACCCCCCCCCTTGGCACGGTTTCAAGATGGGTGTCCACGATCTTGTACTCCCAGTCAAAGCCGGGGATGCCGATAGCCCCCACCTTGTGAAGGTTTTCCATGCCCAGGTGGACACAGCCCGGGCCCGTGGTTTCGCTCAATCCATAATCGGTATCGTAGTCATGGTGGGGAAAGACCTTTTTCCAGTCCTTGATGAGGCTCGGTGGGACCGGCTGGGCACCGATGTGCATCAGGCGCCACTGGTCCAGCTGGTAGTCTTCCAGCCGCAATTCGTCGTTTTCAAGTGCCACGAGGATATCCTGAGCCCAGGGAACCAGGAGCCAGACGATGGTGCATTTTTCTTCTGATACGGCCTCAAGGATCCACTGTGGCTTGACGCCCTTTAATATGACAGCCCTGGCACCCACGATGAAGTTCCCGAACCAGTGCATCTTGGCCCCGGTGTGGTAAAGAGGAGGTATGCAAAGAAAATTGTCTTCGTGAGTCTGGTTGTGGTGCCGGTTTTCGATAACACAGGCAAACTCCAGGTTTCGATGGGTGAGGAGTATGGGTTTGGGGGTCCCCGTAGTTCCCGAGGTGAAGTAGAGGGCCGCCTCGTCGGTGATGTTTAAAGGGATCCGGGGATCCTCGGCAGCGCCCGTGTCCAGAAAGGCCTTAAATGGTTCCGCATAAGCGGGCCTCAGTTCATCTGGCCCCGCAAAGATGTAGTCTTTTATGGTGGTCAGATCTTTCTTGACGGCGTTGATACGGTCTACGAATTCCTCTCCAAAGAGGATGGCCTTGCCTTCCGCGATCTGAGCGCAGGTGAGGATATCATCGGCCGTAAACCGGAAATTGAGGGGCACGGCCCATGCCCCGGTCCTCAAAATACCGAAATAGGCGGGGAGCCATTCCAGGCAATTCATCATGAGGTGAATGACCTTGTCGCCTTTTTGCACTCCTTTTGCAATGAGTCCATTGGCAACACGGTTGGCCATGTCGTCGAATTCCTTCCATGTCATGGAAAGGCGCTTGTTCTTCGCGGGCTCCCTTTCGATCAAGGCGATTTCATCACCGTACATCCTGGCGTTTCTGGCCAAAATCTCTCCTATAATCATGGCAAGCCTCCTTGGTGGGGGTTGTGATAATACCCGGGGAGCCGGATAGGATGGGTTCGAAAAAAACGTATGCCACGAGCACCACCCTGAGTAAAGCGAAGACAACGCGGTTCCTTGGATCCCGCAAAGCGGGAAGATGATACCTTGATGGTGACCAGGGAAAGCAGGCTAGAGCATCGCCTTTGCCATTGGCAGAAATGGCGAGTTTTTGTAAATCTCGATAAATTCCTTCAGTGTTTCCTGCTTCTCTTTCGCCTGTTTGTTGAGCCCGTAAAGGCGAGCCATGCTCAGCATGGCGGATCCTCTGAACGGATTGCCCGTTTCTGTTAGAATGGGTTTCAGGCTGACAATGGCCGTTTGGTATGCACCCTTCTGTTCATAGCACGCTGCCAGGGCCATTCGGGCCAGGGATTCGTATTGATCATTCCCGGCGACCTTGTCAAGGAACTGTCGGTAGAGGGTTATGGCCCCGTCGTAATCTCCTTGCAGGAATTGGATGTAGGCCTTCTCGGGTAATGCCAGACGCGCAGCCTTGGACAGGCCGTATCCGTCGATGACTTTTTGGAACAATTCTCCGGGTTTCTTAAGATCACCGGGTTTCATGTCGGGCTTAAGGGCTTTTGCCAAGGCCTCATAGGCCGTATTGTAGACCTCCTGTCCCTTGTTGTTCATATGTCTGTAGTAGGTGTACCCTCCCAGGCAGATGATGAGAAGAACGCCTACGGCGATACCCAGGTATTTGAGTTGCTTAAGATGGGCGGCAAAGTAGTTTATCGCTTTTGCGGAAAACGTCAGGAACTCATCGGGTTCTTTAAGCAGTTGCTTCCGGGTGATTTTCTTTTTTGCCATGGTTTTCCATTCCGTGTATTGGATTTTGATTGAAAAGAGCCAGGCAAAGGTGATACCAGATGGCGGCTGAACCAGTCAAGATAAAAACAGGTTGACCTTTTTCATGACTGTCGGACATGAATCGTGAACCCGAAAACCGAAAAACACGGGTTGCTTTTTGAGCGGGATGTTACTATACGTTTTTCACAGCCGCAAATCGAGAAAACCAAATGGGTTATGTAGACCGTTTCCTGGATTTTCTGAACACACTGCCTGCGGTCCTGATGTACCTGGTCCTGGGAGTGAGCGCCTTCGTGGAGAACGTGTTCCCCCCTATTCCGGGAGACACCATCACGGCCTTCGGGGCCTTTCTCGTGGGCACCCATCGACTCAGTTTTTTCTGGGTGTACCTGGTGACCACGGTGGGAAGCCTGTTGGGGTTCCTTTTCCTCTTCTGGATCGGGAAGGCCCTGGGGAGGGCCTTTTTCCTGGAGCGCGATTACCGGTTTTTCAAGGCAAAGGATATCTTGAGGGTGGAATCCTGGTTCCAGAGATACGGATACCTCCTGATAACCCTGAACCGTTTTTTCCCCGGCGTTCGATCGGCCATTGCCGTGGCAGGGGGAATCTCGAGGCTCGGCATCCTTCGTGTCACCCTCCTGGCCTTGATCAGTTGCAGCGTGTGGAACCTTGTCTGGATTCTTGTGGGCTATTCCCTGGGGAGCAATTGGGCGGTCGTCCGGGAGAAGATGGCGTCGATCTTCCTTCACTACAATGTTGCGGTCCTGACCTTTCTGGTACTCCTGGTAGGCTTTTTTGTCCTAAGAAAATGGATCCTGAAGAGGCGGGAGAGGTAGGGCTGCGTGCAGGTTTGTGGGATTCTACTCTCCTTCCGGTTCGACCCATACAATATACTGTTTATTGACAAAGAGTGTTTGCCTGGACCCGCCCCCTGAAGTGACGCCGGTCAGCACGATGAAAGGGTTGGCTGATTTAGTAAAGAGATCGGAAACCCTTTCTTTCACCCCGAGATTGATATTTCCCCGGATAGTGGATCCGTCTACCGTCTTGATGGTAATCAGTTCGATGGTTGTCTCGAATTTCCGCCTGTGAGAGTCCGATCTACCTTTCTTTTCCTGGTCAGCTTTTTCATCTATTGCCATCACCGCTTGATACCCTCCGTCTGTTCCCATATGGGAAAAATGCCGCTTTACCGTATCAATTGCCGGGGTTTTTCCGGAAATATACGGTATCATAGGGAAAAGGTCAAGAAAATAGAGCGGTGATCTTCAACGGATCTTGTCAAGAAAATCCAGCCAGTGGACCGTCAACGAGACGGCACCGAAATCTTCTTCCACCTTCCCTTTCAAAATATAGGGCCGTGAACCGTTGAGCATGTGGCAGACCCGGTGGTACACCTTGGGAAAGAAGACCGTTTCATAGACGCCTGTAGGGTCTTCAAAAGTGATGAACTTCATGGCTTCCCCTTCTTTCGTGTGGACCGTTTTTCCCGTGATCAGCCATCCGGTGATGGTGATTATTTCCCCCACCAGTCGGTTCAGGTCCCTGGCCCTTGCATAATCGATTCCCCTGAGGTGACCGGCGTAGAGATCGAGGGGGTGTCCGGAAAGGGTGAATCCCAAGGCCTCCTTTTCCTGGGAGAGCAGGATCTTTTGAGAAAGAGGTTTGGGCCTCCCCGGCTGATGCGCAGGTAAAGCCGGGGAGGATGAAAAGCCGCAATCCTTCACGAGAGAGGTCTGGGCCTGGGAAGGGCATTTCCGGGAAAAGAAACGGAGTGCCTGCCACAGGAGTTCGGGCCTGTTGGTTGCGCCGGACAGATCATCAAAACAACCCGCCTTGATCAATACCCTCACATCCTGGAGGTGGATGTGGGGTCGGGTACGATCCAGGAACTCGCCAAGGGATGAAAAGTGCCCGTCTTTCGCGCGTTCATGGACGATGGTCTCCATGGCTTCAAGAGAGAGCGCTTTGATCTGCATAAGGCCGACGCGGACTTCCCGGCCTTTCCCGGTGTATTTGACAGGGCTCAGGTTGATGTGGGGAGGGAGCACCCGGAGCCCCATGCGCCTTGCCTCTGACAGGTATCCAAAGGCCGCGTAGTAGCCCCCGCCGTTTGAGATGACGGAGGCCATGAATTCAGCCGGGTAGTGGGCCCTGAGAAAGGCGGACTTGTAGGCCACCAGGGTGTAGCTGGCCGAGTGGGGCTTGCAGAAACTGTAGCCGTCGAAGCCCATCATCATGGTCCAGACCTCTTCAATGGTTTCCCGGGGGACGCCGCGCTTCCCGGCCCCGGCCAGGAACCGGGCGCAAAAGTCCCGGAGTTTCTTTTCTTTGTGTTTCTTGCTCACCACCTTGCGGAGCATATCGGCCTCGGCAGGGTCGAAGCCCGCAAGATGGATGGCGGCCTGGCTCAATTGCTCCTGGAAGACCATGACGCCCAGGGTCTCTTCCAGTACGGGCATCAAGAGGGGATGGGGAGGGGCCCAGGCCTCTCCTCTGAGCCTGGAGACCCAGGTCCGGATACTCTGATTGGAGGCCGGTCGGATGATGGACGTGACCACCACGTTGAGATGGAAATGGTCCATGCGGAAGTAGTCATGAAAGGTGAAGCCCCTTCCCACCTTGGTGAGAACCTGCCGGGTGGCGGGGCTTTCAAAATAGAAGACCCCGAACGTGTTCCCTTCATAAAAAATGCGCACGGTCTCGGGATCATGAAGGGGATTGAGTTGGGCATAGTCAATGCGGCGCCCCTCATTTTGTTCAACCAGCTCCAGGGTGTCACGGATGACGGCCAGGCTGCGGTTTCCGAGGATGTCGATCTTGACCAGACCGCTGTCTTCCACGGAATCCTTTTCCCAGTGGAGTACCTGGAGCCCGCCGGCGGAGATTTCGGCGGGACAATACCGGCGAATATCATCGGGGACGATCACCACCCCGCCGCAGTGGGTGGAAAGGTGGTTAAAATGGTTTTCTATCCGTGAAGCGGCCCGCAGGATCTCATCCCAGGGTTCCCTGAGTTCCACCCCCCGCATCCTGGGGTGGGTTGAAAGTTCGGCAGCGGTCTTGTCCAGTTTCCATCCAAAACCGATCTGTTTCGTGACCCGGCCGATTTCCCGGTCCGTCAATCCGAAGACCTTGGCTGTTTCCCGGATGGCCGACCTGGCGGCGAAGGTATTGTGGTTGGAAACCATGGCCGTGCGCCGTGTCCCATACTTGGCAAAGATAAGATCGATGATCTCTTCCCGTTCATCCCATGGAAAGTCCACGTCGATATCAGGGGGATCCATCCGCCCGGGGTTCAGGAATCGCTCGAAGAACAGGTTGTGCCTGATGGGGTCCACATGGGTAATCCCTAAGGCATAGGAAACAATGGAGGCGGCGGCGCTTCCCCTGCCGCAGGACCTGGGGGCCCGGCAGGTGATGTCGGCCACCACCAGGAAATAGTGGGCAAAGTGTTTCTCCCGGATGATGGCCATCTCGTGGTCGATGCGTTTTTGCACGGCAGGGGTGATTTTTCCGTAGCGCCGTTTGCACCCGAGCAATGTCTCCCGGTAGAGACGATCGAATGCCTCTTCATCCGTCATCCCGTCAAACTTCGGGAATATGATCCGGTCGAAGTCCCAATCCGTGAAACAGGATTCGGCGACCCTTACGGAATTGGCAATAGCCAGGAGCGCATGGGGAAATTGAAGAGTCATCTCCCCTGGCGGGTTCAGAAAATTCTGCGCCAGGCAGGTATCCCCCGGCCCGAGCCTGGAGAGCTTGGTGTTGAGGGAGATTGCCCGGAGGATGCGATGAATGGGGAATTGGTCTTTCCCCACAAGGTAGACCCGGTTGGTGGCCACGGGGGGGATCCGGCTGTCCCTGGCAAAGGCATAGCAGCGCCCCATGTGGTAGCCGGGAGACAGTTCCACATAGAGGTCTTCAAGGGCGTCGTGTTTCAGGGTCTTCAGGAGTCTGAAATCATCCGAGAGGATGATGAGGCCTTCCCGCTTCTCCCTCAGGGCCTGAACCAGGTCAAAGGCCGCATTACAGTGGCGGTCGGAAATGATCCGGCAGAGGTTGGCGTAGCCGTGACGGTCCTTGACCAGGAGCAGGGCACGGTGATTGGCACAAAGGATTTCGCTCCCCACGATGGGATCGATCCCCATCTCCCTGGCGAGCTGGATGAAGAAGACCATGCCGTAAAGGTTATTGGTATCCGTGAGGGCAAGCCTTTTCATGCCCATGCGCCGGGCCGCCTCACAGATCTCCTGAATGGTGCCGGTGCCCCGGCCCTTGGAATAATGGGAATGGACGTTGAGGTGAATGAAGGTCATGCCGCCCTGGCATAGCGGATCGCATCCCGCCCATGTTGTTCTCGAATCCGGTCCAGGGCCTGTATGAGGCAGGTCTTTTTCCGGCGGTCGGGGGAAGGGACATTGAAAAGGGACAGTTGGCGGTCCGGGCGGGCAAGATCCCGGAACCACACCCGGATGAAACGAACGCGGACACGCCTGATACAGGCCTTGAAAAAGAGTGCTTTCATGGGATCATAGAGTTCAAAGTCCCAGAAACCTGGATGGGCCAGCCTGCACTGGCGTTTGACCTCCATGTGATCGGCATAGCGGATGAGGATCCCGGCCTTCCCCGGCAAAAACGCCTTTTTCCGCAGACGGCGGGCACACCTTTCCACGAGGGTAAAAAGCGCGTCCATGAGTTTGCAATCATCATTTTCATCCTCAGGGAGGGTGATCTCCTCTTTGACCACCGGTTCCTTTTTTGAAGGGTAAACAGGGGTCGGATCCACCCCGAGGGCCCTCTGGTGAATGACAGGGGCCTGGCGTCCGAAAAGAACGGCGAGACTTGCCATATCCAGGGCCGCCAGATCCCTGACCAGGGTAATGTTGAGTTCCTCCAGAAGCAGACGGCGCCGAAAACGCCCGATGCCGGGGAGCAGATCCACGGAGAGGGGGGCCATGAAGCCCGGCTCCCGGCCGTGGGCCACGTCCAGGATCTCTTCCGGAGGGATGATCCGTGAGGCGATGCCGGAGACCATCTTGTTGCCGGCCACCCCGGCTGTTCCGGGAAGATAGAGGCGGCCTTTGATCTCCCTTCCAAGGCGCAGGGCCGTGTCCTTGGCTTTTCCCCAGAGGCGTTGGGTCCCGGTGAGGTCCAGGTAGATATGACCCGGCCTGGACGGTTCCCATACGGGGGTATACCAGGCCGCCATCCGGCACAATTCCCGGCCGGCCCTTTCTGCCAGACCAGGGTCCGGGGGGATCACCGTCAGGCCCGGACAACGGGCAAAGGCCTTCACCAGGGGCATCCCCTTGAACAACCCTTCCCGCCTGGCCTCGGAGGACACGGACAGGACCAGACCGCGTACGGATTGGGCGGGGGCTACGGCCACAGGACGGCCCCTGAGTTTGGGATGCACTACACGCGCGACCGCGATGGGAAAGGCCGGGATGTGCATATGGATGATGTTGCGGAGCATGGTTCCACCTATCTATAATACCTCATCACCCCCACAACCTTCCCCTCGATCCTGAGATCTTCCGATCTCACGCGGATGGGTTCCATGCCCGTATGGGCGGGCCTGAGTTCCACGTGATCGCCGTGGAGGTAATATTTCTTGACCGTGGCCTCATTGTGGATGAGGGCGACGACGGTCTCGCCGTTCTCGGCGTTGGGCTGTTTCCTGACCACGACGAAATCCCCGTCCATGATGCCGTCTTCCTCCATGGAATCCCCCTGCACCTCCAGGACGAAGCAATCCCCGCCTTCGCTAAGCGATGGGGGCACCTCGATGGCCCTGGGATCCTCCACCGCCTCGATGGGCCTTCCGGCAGCCACCTTGCCCAGGAGGGGGAGCTCAAAACGCCTGGTCTCCACGGGGCTGATTACTTGAATGGCCCGTTTTCGATTCTTCTCCCGCGGGAGACGGATATACCCCTTCCTCTCCAGGATCCTGAGATAGGTGGTGACCGTGTTGTAGGAGGCAAAACCGAACTGTTCGCGGATCTCATCAAAGCTGGGGGCCCTGTTCCATTCGTTGATGTATCGGCCGAGATAGGTGAGAAAGGCCTTTTGTTTGGGTGTGAGTTTCATGGAGATCACTCCTTTGATGGAATTATAAAAAGCTAACTTATGCCGCAATCGGCAACGTATGAGCAACGAAGTGGAGGAGAACCTGACACTCTTTTTCAGACCCTTTCTAAACACTCCGGAGGGGGGATGGACGCCTATTTGGGGTTTAAGAGTAGCCATTGGAGAGCGCCAGGACTTCCCGGAGGCGTAAACCCCAAATAGACGTCCATGTCGAAGCCCCATGCCAAGTGCACTATGAGAAAGTGTCCGAAAAAGACCCTCAGACTCTCCTCCTGAGCTCCCGTGAACCAAACGACTTCGTTGGAAGTCCGTCCATGGGCACGTCGATGGCTTTGTCGTTTGAATGGGTAGCGTAACTGTTTTTTTGGCATTCATTTGGGATTTGAGTTTTAATATTTGTCATTTTCATGCATGGTATAGGCCACTTTGGACTTATTTAGAGTCTTTAGTCGAATCACTCTCTGGAATGCAACTTATAATTTACAGGTGTATTTATACTGTAAGTTAAATAGAAAGTCAAGGGGTAAAATCAGAAACCTTGACATTCCATATCGATGTAATTACATTGTAGTTACTTACCGAATGACTACAGGCAACCTGCGAGCTATTCGTACGAGCAGGCGATCCAAGTTATTCGGCGGCTGGGACTCCCCCGAAAGGACATGGACCAACAGGTGCTGCGCGCCATTTTCAATGTGGTCGGTCGCAATTGTGATGATCACGTAAAAAATATTGCATTCCTCATGAATCGACGGGGTGAATGGCGCCTGTCACCTGCGTTCGACATCTCCTACGCGTGGAACCTCAGTGGCGAGTGGACGAGTCGGCACCAGATGAGCGTGAACGGCAAGCGAGATGGTTTTGAGCATGAGGATTTGCTCAATCTCGCTAAAGCGGCTGACATCAAGAAGGCACGGGCAGAACAGATGATTAACCGCGTCATTGAAGCCGTGCGCCGTTGGCCCGCCTTCGCCGGAGAATCCGGGGTTGACGATGTGCAGGTCAAAAAAATACAGGCCACTCAGCGCACAAACCTATGATCCGCTTTGTGAGACTAAGACACCATTCGATATGATCAGCAATCGGCTAATTGGCTAGCCGGGGGATTTTCTCCCCCAGTCCCCACAGCACCCCCGAATGCGGGTCCGCCCGGGGCGGTTCACAGTGCCAGCCGGGTCGTAACCAGGCGGTGAATGATCACCGATAGCTTTTTAAGAAGTGCCATGGGCAATCATCAGCAAGTCAGCGGTTTTATAACGCGCCATTCGGTCTCTTGGCCGGCCGGCCTCACTACACCAAATGAGCGTACAGAGGCTGTTTGCTGCTCTGTGTCCAGCCCTTCACCATGCCCCAGGCATTACCCCGGGCATTAGGCTGCTATGGCGTCGGCTGACTTCCGGAATAGCGGAATAGGGTCTGGCCAAGCTAACTATCGAAAGTCATTATAATGAAAAGGCAAAAAAAGGCCCTTGTTTAGGCCCTATATTGCACTTTTTTGGGGCAAAAAGCACGTTATTCAAAATAATCGATGGCAAGAGCGGAAAAATATTGGAGTTGGAGAATCATTTCAACTTCGAGAACCTGCTGTTCCCTATGGGGCTCATTTTAAGGGCGAAAAGAGTCATATAGGGACAGAAAACACCTGTTCTTGGGACAGTATTTAAAAATTTTCAATACGTTAGCTTGCCCCGCCCCCCCAACACGAAATAATTGAATCTATTTAGGGGGCGGGACACTAGAGGTTCCATCCATCAGCGTGGGATCAGAGGCAGAAGCAGGTGCGAATCATACCTTCCACCGGTGTGGATGACATGCTCCCCCCTGTTCCGCGTAGGAGCAAGGGGCATCCCCGGAAACATCGGGCCCTTGAGGTTGTAGCCCGCCACGATGAGGCGAAGCTGCTCGCCCGCATGCCAGCGCATGCCTGTGGGCCAGATGGGGATTTCAACGGGAACGATCTCCCCTGGGCTCAAGCGCTCTTCGGCCCTATGAGCAAGTTGGGGTCGGTCAGGGGTCGACCGTTCCGGGTCGAGACTCCTGTGAGAGACCCGCAGTCTGCCGTGAGGCCCCGAGTAGAAGAGTAGTCCCAGCTTTGCAAGGCCGAGGGAGTGGGCAAGCCTCATGACCGAACACACAAGCCGGTTGCCCGGCTTTGCCACCATGTGATTGAGAACTTTTCCCTTCCTGTTGAGCTTCTGTAGAAATACAAAGAGATCCATGTCATCGGCGCCCCTTGCCTCGGCCCAGAGGCGCAACTTCAGGTATCCGATGAGCTCGGTTTCCCGGTCGAATCTGAAGGTAAAGATCACCTTACCCTTGCCGTCCTCACCGCTGTAGCGGGTCTCGGTCTCCTTTTCGAGGGGATCTTGGGAAAGTGCTCCCCTGGATGCGTCCAGGAAGAATTTTCTGTACTCCACTCGAGAGGGCGGAAAGGCATCCTCCACCCTGCCCACCTCGTCTGTGCCGCCCGGGTCGAGGATTGAAAGGCGCACCCTGGGCGTTTTCTCCCACCCGTTTTGGATTCCCTTGAGGTAGCGGTCAAAAAAACGCCGGAGGTCCCTTCTGTTTTCGGGGTCATAGTAGTCCGGCCACTCCATGGTGTTGTTTACTCTAAGCCACTTGTCTTTAGAAGAGATCCCTCGAAAACCTTCAAAGGTGCCGTTCACATGGATCGCGTTGCTGTAGCTTGCGACCACATAGGCAGGGACGTCGATCTTTTCAAGTTCAGCCGTTTTGTCTTCCCAGTAGACGTTCATCAAGGGATACTTTTCTATCATCGCGGATGTATCCTCGGTGCGATTGTTTCCGTAGAGATGGGAAAGGATGTCTGAATTAAATATTGGGTCGGGGATACCTCCGCGGGCGATGTGATCGCGATAGAAGTTCGAAAATCCCTCCCAGGGAGCGATTGCGGCCAGGTGGGGCGGCCTTTTGGAGGCGATATACCATTGGGAAATGGCGAGCCAGGAATTGCCCGTAAGGCCGACCCTCCCGTTGCACCAGTCTCGGCCGGCCAGCCATTCGATGAGGTCATAGCCGTCCTCCCCGTCCTGGGATCCCCAGTGATGAATGTCCCCCTCCGAACTGAAGGCCCCGCGTGCGTTCGGATTGACAACGGCATAGCCGTGACGGCACCAGTATGCAGGGTCCGGGCCTTCCCAGACTTGCAGGTTGGACAGCGCACTCACGGGAATGCCCATCCGGCCGGGAATCTGGTCGAGGGTCTGGTAGCCGCCCTCCTTCCCGTAGGGGCTCCAGGGAATAATGGCTGGAACCTCCTGGGAACCGACCGGGCGAAAAATATCGATGTAGATGGTGATGCCGTCCCGCATGGGCACGGCGACGTCCCGTTCGAAAACAATGTCGCAGGGGAGGGGGAGGGCCCCTTTCCTGTGGACGGAACCCTTCTCAAGGGTGGTCGTACCCGGCTTGAATCCCGGGTAACCGCATTGCGGATCGCTGAGCGGGGTTGATTTTCGGAATATGACTTCGACCTTTTCCTCTTTCTTGTCCGGCATTTTTTCTCTCTCCCTGGTTGAGTCGTTAACCTCTAAAGGGATTTTACGTATACCGCAGCATTTTCTCCGGCAATCCGCCCTGTATTAATGGCAAATCCCATGGAGTTGCCCGGAAGAATAAAGACATAGCTGTCGCCGTAAATGGAACAGGCATCGTTCCCCCCGGCATAGAG
>JBAPTR010000084.1:0-12155 GCA_049282265.1 Desulfatiglandaceae bacterium
GTACGGGTCTGGGGCTATCCATAACCAGACAGTTTGTTGAGATGATGGGTGGAGAGATCCGGGTGGAGAGCCCGAACAGGTTTCGATTGGAGGAGGACTCCAACACCCGGAGCCGGGAACCCCGTATTGGAGGTCCGGGCAGTATTTTCCATTTCACTGTCTGCTTTAAACTAAGCCGCTCGGAAGACATCAGCGTCCCGCGTCCCAAACCGCACGATCTTTCGGGAATGCCGGTTCTCATTGTGGACGACAATTACACCAACCGTATCCTGCTCCAGGAAATGATAACATCCTGGGGCCTTGTTCCAACCATTACCGCCAGTGGAAAGGAAGCAATTGATTGTTTCAACAAGGCGTTTGGTTCCGGAACGCCGTATCGATTGATTTTATTGGATCTGCAGATGCCGGAATTAGATGGCTTTGATGTAGCCAAAATAATCAAGGGCGCTCCTTCGGGAGAAGACGTGAAAATTATCGTTCTTTCTTCCATGGGGCAAAAGGGTGACGCCGATCGCTGCAAAGAAGTCGGCATATCAGGGTATCTGCCCAAACCCATAAAGCAATCGGATCTATATGATGCCATCCTGATGACCATGGGGCTTCCCTCTGAAGAAACGCCGACGGTCATCACTCGCCACAAAGTTTATGAAGCGCGGAAAAGTTTCAATATTCTGCTGGCTGAAGACAACTTGATAAACCAGACCCTGGCCATAAAGCTTTTGGAGGCAAGGGGACACCGGGTTGCCCTGGCATCGAACGGCAAAGAGGCTGTTAAGGCGTATAAAAAGGGGGATTTTGATCTGATCCTCATGGATATCCAGATGCCGGAAATGGATGGATTCGAAGCCACAAGGCACATACGTGCCTTGGAGCTCAAAGCTCAAAGTTCAAAGCTTAAAGGCAAAGAATCCAAAATCGAAAGGATTCCGATCGTTGCCATGACGGCTCATGCCATGACGGGGGACCGGGAAAAGTGCCTTGATGCGGGCATGGATGACTATGTGTCCAAACCGATCAACCCGGAAACGCTTTACAGTGTTATCTATAAAGTTGCACGTGAACCGAAAAGTGAAAAGGAGCAAACACGGCCACAGCCCTCACAAGGTTCAAAAACCTTTTCTCCAACGACTTTTGACATTTCCGGTGCCATGGAGACAGTTTTGGGCAACGAAGATCTTTTCCGGGAAATCGCTGGTATGTTCATAGAAACCTGTCCTGATTATATAGCCAAGATCAAGGAAGGAATTGCGGGAAACGATGCCGGTATCCTTGAGAGAGAGGCCCACAGTCTGAAAGGTGCTGTAGGCAATTTTAGCGCTAAGGAAGCACACGAGGCGGCCTATCGCCTCGAGAAGTTAGGAAAAGAAGGGAATATGGCAACAGCGAAGGAGGGGTTATCAAACCTTGAAAGATCCCTCAATGAATTAGTTTCTGAGATGAAAATCGTTTTACAGGAAATGAAAAAATGAAGATTCTGATCACTGAAGATGATCCCATATCCAGACGCATACTGGAAGAGGCCTGGCTAGGCCTGGAGGTCTGGGGTCGGGCCAAGCTAACCTGCTGATATAAAATTACATATGCAGCAAATCGACCCTGAAAATGGGCCTATTTGGCCCTTTTTGGGGGTAAAATGTACATTATAGGATCGGGAGGTGTCAGAGATATTTTCTATATTGCTCTTTTGGAGGCTAAAAAGAGCGATATAGGTCCTAAAAATACCTGTTTTTGAGGTGATAGTCACAATAATTCAATAGGTTGACTTTGCCCCACCCCATACCCACATACCCATAGGCCCTGCTATTCAACACAAGACTTCCCGGCCTAAAAACCCCTAAAAAGCATGAGACCACCATATATTGTGCCGCTTTTTTCTTGACTCACAAGGCTACTTTCTCTATGCTTTTTCCCGAAAAAGCAAGGTCTTATTATCTGAGGAGGTGTACGACACCGAACGCCACTTGCTCTACGTTGCCTGCACACGTGCCCGAGACCACCTTTTGCTCACCAGCGTCGATCCGGCATCCGAGTTTTTGGATGATTTAAACGGGGGACCCGGTACATTCTCACCGTTTAAGCATTAGCGAGACAAAAAGGTTTAAAACTCAATCCAGATATATTTGCATTGAGGTGACTTATGTTATCCGCAATTGACCACCGCAATCAAGCACCCCGTTAAATCTGTGATCGGCATTAGCAACGATTCCGCTTGACATTGAGACGGTGCGTTAATAAAACGGCCTAGAGTTTAAACAACTGAAATGAAGAATGATTCTCCTTTCAAGGCAAACATGAAAGGAAGAAGCAATAAAGGACACGCTGTGCAAACCTCGAACACCGCTATCGTGGACGCCATACATGATTTTCTGGAGGCGTTTTCCAGCCTCGACCATGCCGGAATGATGGCGTTTTTCCCACAGGATGCCACGTCTTTTTTCCCTCTCGAACATTCTGTCAGAAGGATGAACAACAAGAAGGAGATTTCCAAAGGCTTCAGCAGGGTCATAGAAAAGATCAAAGAAAAGGGACAAAGCAGGATACACCTCGAGCCCGAGGGTCTGCAGATACAGGAACTGAATGACGGGGCGGTCGTGACTTTTCATCTTAATAACGACGTTTTCTGCAGGCGCACCCTGGTGCTCAGGAAGACAGAGGGAAAATGGATGATCGTCCATCTTCATGCTTCAAATGCTCCGGCAAAGGGGGCGGAACCATGAATTTTGACCAGATTGCGTTAATCCTGGTGGACATACAGAAAGATTTTTGGGACCCCTACGCCTCTGAGAAGGCATTTCGCGCGTTTCCGTCAAATGTGGAAAAGATTCTTGAGAAAAGCAGGGAAAAAGGGTTTACCGTCGTGCATGTGAAATCAGAGTTCCAGGCGGACCGGAGCGACTGGATGTTGTTCTACCGGCCGGAGGCAAGGGGCGACATTCCATGTATCAAAGGGAAAGACGGGACTGATTTTACACCGTTTTCCCGCCCCAACCCGGGAGAGCACATGGTTAATAAACAGACCTTTGACGCGTTTCTCAATACAGGGTTATATGACTACCTGAAATCAAGAAATGTAAGAGCAGTGTTGATCGCAGGTCTGGAGACATCTGTCTGCGTGCTTTTCACCGCTACGTCTGCTTATCTCAGGAAACTGGTCCCTCTTGTCATTGAGGATGCGTGTGCCGACGGGCTTGAAAGGCATGAAAGAACCCTCGGGATGTACAACCAGTTGAGTTTCATCACAGTCACAACGGAACAGGTTCTGTCGGATTTCCCATCTGTCATGGAAATCGTGGAGAGGTTCAGGAAATATTGAGAGGGATCATCCCGTCTATCCCCCTTTGGTGTGCGCGCTTTCCACACTGCCCAGCATGATGGATTCATCCGTGAGACGCTCTCCAACGGCCCCCTGAAACGCGGCCACAAGGTTCTCGATAGTCAGGTTTTGTTTCTTCTCTTCCCCGATATCAACCACGATGCGTCCCTTGTGCATCATCAGCAGCCTGTTCCCGTACCCAAGGGCCATGTCCATGTTGTGTGTGACCATCAGTGTCGTCATGTTTTCCTTTTCCACGATCATATCGGTCAACCGCAGCACGGTTTCGGCGGTTCTCGGATCGAGGTTCGCAGTATGCTCATCTAAAAGGAGCAGGGCCGGTTTACTAACGGTGACCATCACCAGGGCGAGGGCCTGCCGCTGCCCGCTGGACAGGGTCCCCACCGGGGTCGTAAGCCTGTCTTCCAACCCCAGGCCGAGAGGGGCCAAGGCATCACGAAAACGCGTTCTTCTCATCTTCGTGACAGCGACTCTAAATCCCCTGGATTTCCCCCTGCTCACGGCGATGGCCAGGTTTTCCTCAATGGTCAGTCCCGCTGCTGTACCCACATTGGGGTCCTGGTACACCCTCCCCACATAGGCGGCGCGCCTGTGCTCTTTCCAATCAGTGATATCCACGTCATCCACAAATACCTTTCCGCCCTTTTCTGGAGGAAAAACACCGGCAATAATGTTGAGCATCGTGGTCTTTCCCGCCCCGTTGCTGCCGATGATGGTCACATAGTCCCGTTGACTTGCCAGGAGCTCCACTCGGTTCAGCGCAACAACCTCGTCCTTCGTCCCCCTGGAGAATGTCTTGGTGATGTTCTCTAAACGCAGCAGTGCCTTCCCTTGCCCCATGAAAATCACACCTCCTAGAACCTGGCAGCCGGGGGCAACCACTCACCCCGGATTTTCTTCTTGATAAACGGCATGGTCAGGGCGAAAATCACCAGGCATGCGGTCATGAGTTTCAACAACCCCGGAGACAATCCAAGCCATAACACAACGACGATGATCATACGATAGAGAAAGGTGCCCACAAAGGCGGCCAGAAGCATCATGGGAATGCTACGCGTGTGAAACAGGGCCTCACCGATGATGACACACGCCAAACCCGTGACAACGATGCCGATGCCCATGTTCACGTCACAAAACCCCTGTCTCTGGGAAACCAGGGCGCCGCACATGGCGATCAGGCCGTTGGACAGTCCACAGCCTATGAGGATGTTTTTATCCGTATCCACGCCCAGGCTCCTCAGCATCTGCTCATTCTCACCGCTCGCCCTCAGGGCCAGGCCGATTTCTGTGCGCAGGAACCAGCTCAATGCGAAAGTGGTTATGAGCGCGACAGCGGAAAGTACATAGATGATAAGTATAGCATTCCTGGCCGTACCGAAAAACCCGGCGACGCTGTCAAAAATCGTCAGGGCGCGAATCAGCGGAATATTCGGCCTTCCCATGATCACCAGATTCACGGAGTACAGTCCCACCATCATGAGGACACCGGCCAGAAGCGCCGTGATCCGCAACCGGGTGTTGAGCAGCCCCGTAATCATCCCGCACACGAGCCCCGCGCCGAAAGCGGCCAGTGTGGCTAGAAACGGGTTGTGGCCGTTCGAGATCAGGACGGCACAAACCGAACCACCGGTGACGAAACTTCCGTCCACCGTCAGATCCGGAAAACCCAGAACCCTGAGTGTGATGAAAACGCCGAAGGCGATCATCACGAAAGTCACTGTGTCGGAAAGAGAACTGACAAAAATTGCCTGGATAACGCCCATCAGAGCACCTTCTTTGTAATCTCAGCGGCCAGACCAATGGACTCCGGATGAGGAAGGCGTCTACTTTTCGGCAATTGACGACTTTTTCAGAATAGCCTCAGGGATGCTTACGCCCATTCTCTCCGCCGCTTTAGGGTTGACATAATAGCCCTTCAAGGCCTCGGGCGGCCAGGTAGTGACCGGTATCTTGCACACATCCTCCCCTTTCAAGATCCTTACCACTTTTTCCCCGCCTAGTTTGCCGAGGAGAAAGTTGTCAAAGTTGAGCGCGCCGATACCGCCGCGGTCAACGGATCTGTGGTCGGGAACGAAAAGAGGAATCTTTTTTTCTTCTGCCACGGACACCAGGGCCTCCAGTCCCGTGACCGTTGTATTGCACATGGGGATCCACGCAACGTCGGCCCTGCCCGCGAGGGAGGCGCCGGCACTCTGGATATCGGCGCTTGTGGACACATTGGCTTCAACCAGTTTAAGCCCGTATTCAGGTGCCAGCCTGCGCATCTCGTTGACACTTTTTGTATTGGAGTCGTCCCCGAAATTGCAGACGATTCCCAGGACCTTGGCATTCGGGACGATCTGCTTGATCAGGTCAAGCTGGGGTTTGATGGGCATGAAATCACTCACACCGGTGATCCGCATCCCGGATGAGCAGGGCTTTTCCCAGTCAAGCACGAGTCCTGCGAGCACGGGAGACGTGACCGCAATAAAAACGACGGGAATTCCAGTGCCCTTGGCGGCGACGCTCACGGCCTGTGAACTCGGGGTTGTAATAGTGACAATGACGTCTTTCTTCCCCGCCACGAACTTGTCCGCGATCGTCTTGGTCAGGGAGATATCCCCCTGCGCGTTAATAAATTCGATCTTCAGGTTTTTGCCTTCGACAAATCCCGCTTCTTCCAGGGCTTTGATACAGCCGTTTCGGATGGAGTCCAAGGCGGGATGGGGGGCGATCTGTGTGATGCCGACCTGGAACACCTTTTCCGCACAAACGCCAGCCCCAGGTTGGAAAAGCACCAAAAAGAGCGCTGCCACAATCACAAAAAATTTTAAAAACGAACAAAATTTATGCATGATGCATCCTCCTTATAGAATGAAGTGAGCGACAAGGCATTGCTTTTTTCACTCACGAACATAGAGAAAATAGGTTTGTGGGTCAAGTGAAAAGGAAGCATGATGTAGCGGGGAAAGGAATGAAAGGAAAAAAGCTTGATGAAGGTTGACAGACGCCTGTGCAGTGTATCGGAGCAAAGGCTTGTTTCCACCGAAGGTATTGAAAACAGAGGGAATCAGGATATAAGGATTCCGGGGACAGTATATTTAATTCTTGACTTAAACGGAAGATCGGCCCTATGCTTTTGACATGGCAAGAATTACAAGAGTGGTGGCGGAAGGCATGCCGCACCATATTACACAGCGTGGCAACAGACGACAGAAGACCTTTTTTTCAGATGAGGACTATGCTGTTACCAGGGGCGTAAAAGGGAAGCAAAAACAGGGGAAAAGAAGGAGCCAGTTGGAATCAAAGACAGAATTACCCATCTCCTTTTTTCATCGGATTCTTCCTATTTCCTCTTTTGGAGGCGAAAAAGAGCGATATAGGTCCCAAAAATACCTGTTTTTGAGGTGATAGTCACAATAATTCAATAGGTTGACTTGGCCCGACTCCATACCCAAGCATAACAGCTTGTCTGCGCCTCGGGACAGAGGACCTCAAGTCTTTCAATAAAATCCTCCCGATCTTTATCGTTTCGGAATATCTTCCGGCGTTCTACCCCCCGAATCATTACATGGGGTAGAACGCCAGGAGCATCAAGTCGTGCAGTTCTTGGCATATTATAGTCTTAATATCAATCATATATGATGTCAATTAAATTATTAAAGAGCGTCCCGGTATCCACACTCTCCGCTCATTCCCACATCTATTCTTTCTTTCTGATTCGTGCTATTATTACAGACACACGGGAACCTAAACTTTCAAGACTCCCACCAGATTGGTGAAACCATTTGACATAAATGCTACTTTGTGGCAGTGATGTCAAGAAAGCAATCTCTTCCGATGGGGTCCCAATGGCCCTTCAAGGCGTGATGGTGATGGGCCAATGCAATCGAACCTCCACCACGTGGTCATTGAAACACATCCGTACCAGGAGGTGCCAAATGAAAATTCTTGTGCCGGTCAAACGGGTCGTCGACCCGGAAAAAGCAAACCAGGTTGTTATCAGCAAAGACGGTTCCAGGGTCGAGTCCCAGGAATTGGGCTGGAAACCCAACCCGTTCGATGAGTATGCGGTTGAAGCGGCTTTGCGGTTGCTTGAAGACCGGGGAACCGGTGAGATGAAAGGAGAAGTTCTGGTGGTCAGCCTCGGACCGGACGAGGCCATCCAGCAAATCCGATGGTGCCTGGCCATGGGCGCCCATACGGGCATTCTGGTCAAGGCGGAAGACGAAGCGCTGGATGCCTCAGTGGTTGCCCAAACCCTGGCCGCACTGGTGAAAAAAGAATCTCCCGATCTCGTCCTCATGGGCAAACAGACCGTTGATGGTGAATCCAACCAGACGGCCCAGATCCTGGCCGAAATCCTGGGATGGCCCCAGGCGACCTTTGCCGGCCGCATCTCGGCACCGGCGGATCTCAGCCGCGCCACGGTCACCAGGGAAGTGGATGGGGGGACCATCGATATCACCGTCCGGTTTCCGGCGGTAATCTCGGTAGACGTCCGGATCGTTACGCCCGAAGGGGTGGACAACCATGTCAGCTCCCAGGACAAACCCTATCAGGAAGGGCCCCGCTACGCCTCCCTGCGCGGCATCATGAGGGCCAAGAAGATGCCCGTCCGGACCTATGAGATGGCAGACCTGGGTGTCGACACAGAGCGGTTGGTCAACACCCTCTCCTTTTCCGCGCCGCCCGGGCGGAAGGCAGGCGTAATCCTGGAAACGGTTGAAGAGCTTGTCCAGAAACTAAAGGAAGAAGCCCGGGTCATTTGAGGGGAGAAGGAAACTTGGACAACATACTGATCATTGCACAAATACTGGATGGACGCGTTAAGAAGGGAACCCATTCCGCCGTGACCTTCGCCTCCCAGGTAGCCAAGGTCTCCGGCGGAACTTACACCATTTTGGCTTTGGGCAGTGACCTGAGCGGTCAGACCGATGCCCTGAGCAGACTTGGAGCCGAAAAGGTCCTGTTGGCAGAAGCCGCCGACCTGGATCAGGCACTGGCGGAGAGGTGGGCGCCCATCATCGAGGACGTGGTGACGGCCGGCCGCTACCGGATCATCGTAAGCCCCTCGTCGACCACGGCCAAGGATGTCCTGCCGAGATTGTCACACAGACTCAAAGCCGGTATGGCCAGCGATGTGATCGGTGTCACTTTCCAAGAGAGCGGAATGCTTTTTCTGCGTCCCCTCTACGCCGGCAATGTGAATGCCACGGTTGAAATCGTTACGGACATCAAGGTGATCACGGTGCGGCAAACCGAATTTGCTCCGTTTGAGCCTCTGGAATCCCAAAGCCCGGTCGAGAAGATCGATGTTTCCTCTCCATCGGAGCTCTTGAAACGCATAGAATTCAACTCCTTTGACAAGTCCGTCTCCGAGCGACCTGACCTCATCGAGGCCAGGGTCGTCGTATCAGGGGGCCGGGGCCTTAAGTCATCTGAAAACTTCAGGATCATAGAGGAACTTGCAGACCTGCTTGGAGGAGCTGTGGGGGCAACGAGGGCCGCAGTGGATTCGGGTTTTATGCACAATGATTTCCAGGTGGGGCAGACCGGGAAAATCGTAGCACCGGATCTCTATGTGGCCGTCGGTCTTTCCGGGGCCATCCAGCACGTGGCGGGTATGAAATCGTCCAAGGTGATCGTGGCCATCAACAGCGACGAAGATGCCCCCATATTTCAGGTGGCCGATTACGGTATCGTGGCCGATCTTTTCAAGGCTGTTCCCCTGATGATAGAAGAGATCAAGAAACGAGGAGATTGATCTGGATTTCACCCAATCACCGCCATAATAGTCTTCCGCCACAACCCGTAAGGGAAATCCGTGTTTTTTCGGCAATGAGAAAGACATGGGGTCACCCATGTGCTTCACTCAATTAATCCTATCTGAGAGTCAAAGGGAAAATTCGAAATAGATTGAGATATCTGTTGAACGTATAAAATAGAAATGGTATCGTATTTTTGTCATTTCTAAAATTCATTACACCGCTGCGGACTTCGTCCGCCGCGCGGGTGAAGATCTTGTTAGGCCGCACGGAGGAGGAACGAGATGGGTCTTCTATCGTGGATTATCCTCGGTCTCATTGTCGGAGCACTCGCCAAGTGGTGTATAAAGGGGGCATAAGTCATGTTTGGGCCGAGTTCCGCTGAGAGAGTCCTATCCCACGTCATCCGGTGGCTGCTTCTCGCCCTGGGCATCTGGGTGGCGGCAAAGCTGGTCGGTGGGATTCATCTTGTTGGTTGGCAGAGTACGTTAATCGTGGCCGCCATCCTCGGGTTACTCAACGCCTTCTTGAAGCCGGTGATCTGCCTGATAGCGCTTCCCTTGACGATCCTCACGTTGGGACTGTTCAGCATCGTAATTAATTCCGGCTTGCTGTTCCTGACTTCCTGGATAGCTAAGCACTTCAGCAGCATTCACTTCCACGTCGATAATTTCCTCGCGGCAGTTTTCGGGGCCATTATCATCAGCATTGTCAGCATCCTCGTTCATTTCTTCATTAATCCCGACAAGATCTCCCATGGTCTCGCCAAGGGCCGTTAAACGTACGCCCGCTCAGATCGTCTGGGGAGTCCTCAAATTCAAATTCCGGGGACAGAAATTCAGAAATTCCGGGGACAGTATATTTATTGACTTAAATGCAAGATGGGCCCTATGCTTTTGACATGGCCAGAATTGCAAGAGTGGTGGCGGAAGGCATGCCGCACCATATTACACAGCGTGGCAACAGACGACAGAAGACCTTTTTTTCAGATGAGGACTATGCCGCCTATATTGATCTCATGGCACAATGGTGCCGGAAATATGCTGTGGATATATGGGCCTATTGTTTGATGCCGAATCATATTCATCTGATTGCCGTGCCTGGAAAGAAGGAGAATCTCAGGCTGGCCATCGGGGAGGCGCATCGCCGGTATACCCGTCGTATCAATTTCAGGGAAGGCTGGCGTGGACATTTGTGGCAGGAGCGATTTTCTTCTTTTGTGATGGATGAGCGTTATCTGCTGGCATGTACCCGGTATATTGAGAACAACCCTGTTCGCGCAAGACTGTCTGGACATCCGGAGCAATGGCGTTGGAGCAGCGCTGCCGCCCATATATCCGGTCGAGATGATACATTGGTAAACGTAGCCCCCCTGCTTTCGATCATCAAAGGCGACTGGGGGGATTTTTTGGCGGAAGCAATATCGTCTGCGGAACTTGACGACATCCGCAAGCATGAACAAACAGGTCGCCCCTTGGGCGATGTATCTTTTGTGTCGCACTTGGAACACTTGCTTGGCAGGGAATTACGGCCCCGAAAAGCAGGGAGAAAACCAAGAAAGAACGGTAATTAATATACTGTCCCCGGAATTCACTGTTAGCTCTTTTCAGGAAATAGACAAAAGTTAAAATGCTGTTGCTTTTTCTTTCAACAGATTGGAATTTCAATGCTCTTTTCATCACTCATTAATAGCTTTATTCGTGTTGCCTTGGTTTATGTGGTGTTTGGTTTTAAAATAACCTACTGAAAACATGAGAAATATACATTGGGTTGTAAGCGTACTCATTTGCCGGAAGATCCGTTAATGAGTACGCTTGAGAATGCAAATGGTACAATCTCAGTTTGAAATAGGCCATATCCCGAAATCCGTAGGCCTGACGTTTGAGGGTTTTGATCTTATTATTGATTCCTTCGACAAGCCCGGAAGAGATCCGGAAGAAGTAATAGTTCAAAAGTCCATGGCTATGGTGCATGAGTGTCTTGGCAACCTTTTCGAGCTGTTTGATGCCTGAGTTTTCCGCATCTGTGCACCATGCATCCAGGAATGAGATGGCCTCCTGGATAGAGTCTTTTTCCCAGAAGTCTCTCAGTTGTTCCTTCATCGTATGGACGGTGAAAAGCGGTGTGTTGGCATCTAGCAGACTCTGGAGTCGATCCTGTTTCTCCTCATTGAGCTTTTCATAGTTCTTTAGGAGAAGGAACCGTGTGCCTTTGAGGACCTGTTTCCCTTTATCATCGAGTTGGGCTTGCTGCTCCCTTCGTACTTCCTCGATGGCTTTATTCAAGAGGGCTGAGACGTGGTAATGATCAAAGACTATAGGGACAAAAGGAAGATGGGTCTCAACCGCAGAGATATATCCCGTACTCATGTCCATTGCAATGGCCGCAAGCCCGGGTGCTCTTCTTTTCAGCACCTTCAGAAAAAGCTCGATGTCCAGTCTACTCTTTCCCTAAACGGCATGCAGAATACGACCGGATTCAAGGTCCACGAAGATGCTCATATAGGAATGTCCTTTGCGGATACTGAACTCGTCTATGCCAAGATATCTCAGGTTTTTCAATGGGGGCGCCTTGTATCTTCTCCTCAGGTATTCCTTATGGATATCCTTGATCACATCCCATCCAACAGAGAGTACTTTGGCTGTCCCCGAAATGGTCATCCAGTGAAGCAAATCTATAGCGAACCTGGCAAACCGTTTTGTATGTCTCCTTTTGCCTTTGACGAAATGGAGCTTCGGCCATCGCAAACAACCGCAATCCTCACAACGAATCCGCCAGATCTTCAGAACCAGGAATGTCTGGCGACTACCAATGGGAATCATTCTCAAAATTCGTTTTTTCGAGCCCTTACGGCGAACGGTTTTCCAGCTATGACAGACCGGACAACATTCCAAGGAGGAGGTAACTTCTGCATGGAAAATAGTCGTGCCTCCCTTGTACTCGATGGAATTATACTTGACTCCTTTCAAACCAAAAGCATGATAGAGCAATGAGGTGGACATGGTTGCTTCCTCCTTTGTTGGGATACTCAGGAAGATAGCAGCCTACACACCTCTTTTCAATTAAGCGTACTC
>JBAPTR010000085.1:0-6414 GCA_049282265.1 Desulfatiglandaceae bacterium
GAATAAACCACTGGCATGCCAGTGGTTTATTCCTTCGAATTAGAACCTCGCGATTCGGTTACTGGGTATTGTGAGTTTAGGAATGTGGCGTGCCGGATTAGAAAGGTTCGACTTTGCGTTTTAAGAAAAGTTGCTTTGAGATACTTAGACGGAGGTACCATGAAATTCAAGATCGGAGTTGATGTAGGCGGAACCTTCACTGACTTTTTATTGATGGACGAAGAAGGGAACTCCAAGATATTTAAGGTGCTATCAACACCTGAAGATCCCTCACTTGCCGTAATGAGCGGTTTTCTTGAGATGGCAAAGGCAGAGGAGCTGGAATTGTCTGTTCTTTTGCAGAACGTGGAGATCATCGTACACGGGACCACTGTGACCACCAATGCCGTTTTGACAGGCAATGTCTCAAAGACCGGACTTTTGACTACCAAAGGTTTCAGGGATGCACTCCAAATGAGAAGAGGAATAAGAGAGGAACTTTACAACAATAAGTACCTTGCCCCTGCGCCCCTCGTCCCAAGGTACCTGAGGATGCCGGTTGATGAGAGAGTGGATTTTGCGGGCAACACTATAAGGGACATTCGTCTCTCCGATGTGAAAAGCGGGATTGAACGGTTCAAGGATCACGAGGTTGAGGCAGTAGCCGTATGCTTTATGCACTCCTATGCCAACAGCAAGAACGAGCTTTTGGCAGAAAAAAAGGTTCGTGAACTAATGCCGGAATCATACCTCTCGGTCTCTTCAGAGATTTTGCCTCAAATAAGATTTTATGATCGGGTTAGCACGACTGTTCTTAATTCTGCTGTGGGCCCTATTCTTAGGAAGTATCTCTTAAGACTTACGGCAAGGCTAGAAGATGACGGATTTAAAGGGATTCTCCTCATAATGCAGTCTAATGGAGGTGTTTCACCGCCTGAAGCGGTCACGGAGCTGGCGGCCAGCACTCTGCTTTCGGGTCCAGCGGCGGCCCCCATTGCTGGAATAGCCTATACTAGCCTTCATGAGAATGACAGTTTTATCACCATAGATATGGGAGGTACAAGTTTTGATGCCGCCCTTATAAAAGATGCAACTCCCATAGTGACAACTGATGGCAAGGTGAATCGACATGCATTGGCCCTACCAATGATGCAGATCAACACTATTGGAGCGGGTGGCGGAAGTATTGCGTGGATCGACGAAGGAGGCCTTCTCAAGATGGGGCCCAAAAGCGCAGGAGCCTGGCCCGGGCCTGCCTGTTATGGGCTTGGAGGCACCGAGCCCACCTGCAGCGATGCCAATCTGATACTCGGGTACTTGAATGCCGACTACTTTGCCGGGGGAAAAATGAAACTTGATTATGCTGGTGCCGAGAAGGCTATAGAAAAAAATGTGGCACGCCCGCTAAATTTAAGCACGGTAGAGGCAGCCCATGGCATGTTTCATATAATGAACGTCAATATGGCATCTGCCATAAGGGAGATCTCCGTTCAAAGGGGCTATGATCCAAGGGAATTTCTCATTGTCTGTGCCGGAGGTGCAGGCCCAATCCATGCGGCCATGATCGCAAAAGAGCTGGAGATACCAAAGATACTGATACCGAAAGAGTCATCAATATTTTGTGCGGCCGGTATGCTCCTTTCAGACTTGAAGCACGAC
This sequence comes from Desulfatiglandaceae bacterium, assembly GCA_049282265.1. Classification (GTDB taxonomy): domain Bacteria; phylum Desulfobacterota; class DSM-4660; order Desulfatiglandales; family Desulfatiglandaceae; genus CAYUCJ01. Next base: position 1,639 of record JBAPTR010000085.1, read on the forward strand.
TTTGTGAGAACCTATCATTCCTTATTTTCAAAAGACTCAATAGATGTGTCACGGTTTCTTTCCCTAGTTCAGGAGCTTGAAGATGAGGGTGAGAAAGTTCTTGTAGAGGAGAAAATCCCTCCAGAAAGGAGGGCTTATCTCTTTTCTTTAGACCTGAGGTACGTGGGACAATATCACGAGGTGAATGTGGAAGTGAGTAAAGAAACGATAGAGGCATTCGACGAAGCAGCAGTTAAGGAAACCTTCCATACGGCACATGACAGGCTCTACGGGTACTCTTTAAAGAAAGAAGGGACCGATGTGGAATTGGTCAACTTGAGAATGACCGCTATTGGAACCACAGAGAAGCCCACTTTCAGGGAGGAAGATTATATAGGTCAAGATCCCAGCGCATGTCTTAAAGGGAAGAGGAATGTCTTTATACCCTCCGAGATGGACTTTTTATCCGTACAGGTATACGACGGGAACCGTCTGGGTTATGGAAACCGGCTTAGGGGCCCGGCAATCATAGAGCAGGTAAATACCACTATTTTTATCCCTCCGGAGTATGAAATCGAATGTGATCAGTACGGAAGTTACCTGTTAACCCTGCTATGAAATTTCTAGGAGGAGATAAATGAGCAAAAAAATAGATCAAATTTTGGCTTCGGTGCTTCAAAGAAGGTTCAAGTCTATAACCGAAGAAATGGGGTTGACCCTTTTAAGGACTACCCGTTCTCCCATTTTGAATGAGGCCAGGGACTTTGTGACGGGGCTTTATGATCGGAAAGGGAGGATGCTGGAACAGACCGAATATATCCCTTCATTGGCCTTTGCCATCCCGCGTGCTTGTGAATACATAGTAGACTATTTTGGCAGTGATATACATCCGGGGGATGTTATACTCCATAACGACGTGTTCACGGGCGGAAATCAGAATGCAGATGTGGCGGTTTTTAAGCCTATATTCCATGGAGAAGAACTTGTGGCCTGGTCTGTATGCAAAGGCCACCAGGCGGACATAGGTGGAGCCGTTGCAGGTGGGTACAATCCTGAGGCAAGGGAAGTATGGCAGGAAGCATTACGAATAACGCCCGTGAAGATATATGAGGGGGGTAAATTCAAAAAGGATGTGTGGGATCTGATATTTGCCAACATTAGATACGATATTGTTAAAGAAGACATTAGAGCGGAAATCGGTGGAACCGTTGTAGGAGAAAGAGGGATTAAAGCATTGGTGGAAAGATATGGCATCCGGAAGTTTAACGATCATGTGGAATATTTATTCGATATGGCGGAGAAGATGGTCAGGAACGAGATCAAGCAAATTCCAGACGATACTTACCATGGAGAGAGCTATGTGTTTTACGATGGGTTCAACGAAGGCTCCAAGATGAAGATCAATCTGGATGTAATGGTTAGCGGCGATGAGATAACTTTTGACTACACTGGTTCTGACCCTCAGACGGAGGGATTTGTCAATGCCCCTTACTCGGCGACGGTCTCCGCCGTTCTTTTGACCTTTCTGATGCTCATAAATCCGGATATCCCTCACAATGATGGTATTCTTAGACCCATTCATATTGTCAATCCGGAGGGTTCATTCCTAAATGCAGGTTTTCCTGCCGCCACGACCTTTGGAAATACCATCATTGGTCCCAACTCTGATGCAATATTCAGGGCCTTTTCAAAAGCCCTGCCAAAGATGGTGACTGGAGGATGGAACCGAGCCTTGAATTTTAGCCTTACGGGTAAGGATCCAAGGAAAAACCGGCCCTATGTAGACATTCTGTTCCTTGCATTAAAGGGTGGCTCAGGGGGGACTTGGATGGCTGATGGCTATGATCACATTGGTATAATCAACTGCGCAGGAGGCATATTGGCGCAGGACTACGAGATGTTTGAGATTCATGATCCGCATTTTCTTATCAAGCATGAGTACCTCACCGATTCGGCAGGTGCTGGCAGATGGCGTGGTGGACTGGGCATCGAAACGGAGTTTGTCATTTACGGTCAAGATGTGACCGGAATCTCGTTCGGAGATGGTATCGAAGAAGAGTCAAGAGCCTTTGGCTTCTTTGGCGGCAAAGATGGAATCGTCAATGAAGTTAAACTCGTATATCCAGATGGAACCGAAAGGATTGCGAAATCCAAGGAAATCATTAGGAATATCCCGACGGACACCATTTTTAAACAAAAAGCGGGCGGTGGTGGAGGTTATGGCAATCCGCATCAGAGACCGTTAGAAAGGGTGCTTGATGATGTGAGGAATGAAATGGTTTCCATTGAAAGAGCAAGAGAAGATTATGGTGTTGTGATTGACGGAGCGACTCTTACGGTGGATGAAAATGCTACCGGAAAGCTAAGAGGAGAAGAGAAATGAGTCGGCCCTATATTGAACACATCGGCATCATTGTTGACAATCTGGATCGATCAATAGCGTTGTTTGAGAGCCTGTTTGACATAAAACCCTCCGGCATAAAAGATATGCCTGATGTGGGACTGAAGGTTGCCCGGTTAAGTGCAGAGAATATAGACATTGAATTGATCGAATATACAAGTGAGGCTGCTTTTGGCAAATTAGTGATGGGGGCTGAAAGGGGCCTCAATCATATTTCAGTAAAAGTCGAAAATATTGAGTCCATGGTAAGGGACGCTGAACAGAGAGGTATCAAGGCCCTAGAGGGTTTTCCGAGGCCGGGAAGCCATGGCTTGGTGGCCTTTTTTGAGCCGGCGACAACGGAAGGTATCTTATTAGAGGTATGTGAGCGTTAGATATCAGGGAGGCATAAATGACATTCTGCCACGAAAAGAAACTCTGGAATGAAAAAATAGAAACCATGTCAAGAGATGAAATGAGGTCCTTACAACTCGTAAAACTCAAGAAACAGGTTTTATATAATTATGAAAATTCGCCTTTCTACAGGAACAAGTTTGAGGAGATAGGGGCGAAACCAGAAGACATCAAAAACTTTGATGATTTCGCACGGATTCCATTGATGACAAAAGATGAGCACAGAAGAATCCAGCAGGAATCTTTAGAAAAATATGGCAACCCCTATGCCCTCATGGCTTGCGCACCCCGCGAAAAAATTGTCCGCATTAATTCCACCTCCGGTACTACCGGAGTCCCCACCCTTTATACTCTGACTCAGCACGACGTGGATGTGGTCAATGAAATGCATGCCAGGAAATACTGGAGGGCGGGAATCAGACCCGGACATGTGATGATCCAGGCTTTGTCTTTGAGTATGTTTACAGGGGGTCTACCCCTCTCGCAAGGTATACAGTATATGGGAGCCTGCGTGGTCCCGGTGGGCATTGAAGGGGGAACTAAAAGAGTCTTGGAGTTCATCCGATTGACCTCACCTGTGGCCATCATTACCACGCCATCCTTTGGACAGTATCTAATAGAAAAATGCCCTGAACTTACAGGGAAGAAAGCGGAGACTCTAGGCTTAAGATGGTTTTTCTGTGCCGGTGAACCGGGCGGTGGAAATCCGGAGGTTCGCAAAATACTCGCGGAAGGGCTTGGTGCCAAGGTTTTTGATCACACGGGAGGCGGCCACGCTTTTCACGGCATATCCTGTGACGAACCCCCAGATCACTTCAGCGGTATGCATTTTGTCTCGGAAGATCATTGTCTTTTGGAGCTGATTGACCCCAAAACGAAAAAGAGCATTGAGGTAGAAGATGGCGCCGTAGGAGAGATGGTGTTCACTTTTCTTGAGTGGGAAGGGGGGCCTTTTATGCGCTATGCGCTGGGGGACTTACTGAAAATATCTACTGAACCATGTGAATGTGGAATGCCGGGGATCAGATTCAAAATTGTGGGCAGGGCCGACGATATGCTCATTGTCAAAGGGGTCAATGTCTACCCTGAAGCCATCAAGACCTCTATTTTGAACTTTCGCCCGCATGTGACCGGCATGTTTCGCATCTTACTGAAGCAGCCCGGACCCGTTGTTAAGCCTCCTCTCAGGATCATGCTGGAATATGGTACCACTGTTGTAGAAAAGGACCTTCCTTCCCTGGAGAAAAAAATGATATCTCAGTTCAAAGAGAAATTGAGAATTGCGCCGCAATTTGACTGGGTACCTCCAGAGACTATTCCCCGGGAGTTAAAAAAGACAAAGTTCATTGAGGTTGAAAGTAACAAAAGATAAGTCAGCGAGGAGAAGGAAGTTGCAAGATAGGTATACCCTGAAAGGGAAGAGAATTCTTATTGTCGATGACGAACCTGATATCTTAAGAAGTCTTGAAGAGACATTGGATATGTGTTCGGTCGACAAAGCAAATGATTTTGAGAAGGCCAAAAACCTGCTTGAGACAAACACCTATGATGCTGCCATTCTCGATATTATGGGGGTAAGGGGATATGAAATACTGGAAATCACGACGAAGGAGAATGTTCCGACCTTGATGCTGACAGCCCATGCTTTCAGCCCCGATAGTTTTATGAAATCCATTAAAGGGCGCGCTCATGCTTATATACCCAAAGACAAGATGTCGGATATTGGAACCTTTCTTGAAATGTGAGTATCCCGGGTGCGGAAGAAAAAAAGATAGGCCTGAACGTTTACCGGAAGAAGTGAATAGCCATGACCACCTAATGCGACTTGCCGTGTGGAACTCAGAACCCACTCTGCATGATAACCTCGCCGCAGCATTTCCACATCATGCAACTTCTGCTTCAGCATGAAGCTTAAGTCCCAGCGCGCGCACCACCTTCATTACTGTGGCGAACTCCGGGTTACCTTCCGGCGAAAGCGCTTTATAAAGGCTTTCGCGCCCCAG
>JBAPTR010000086.1:0-53706 GCA_049282265.1 Desulfatiglandaceae bacterium
GCTGCCGCCATGGCTTTCCACGATTCCGAGGCTCAAGGGCAATCCAAGACCGGTACCTGTCTCCTTGGTACTGAAAAAAGGGTCAAAGACGCTTTTCAGATGGTCTTTCGAGATACCCGTCCCCTGATCTTCCACCGTAAAGCGGACGAACTTTTGATACCCCGGTAATGGTTCCCCGCCCACGAACCCGGTGGAAAAGGAGAGAACGCCACCTGAATCCATGGCGTCCATGGCGTTGATGAGCAGATTGACCAGGACCTGTTCCATCTGGTGGGGATCCACGGGAAGGGGTGGCAGGAGCGGGTCAAGATGGTTTTCGAAATGAATATTTTTCTCCAATGCCTGCTTGCTGAACAAATCCTGAACGGAAAGGATCAGTCTGTTGAAGTCCGTGGGGACCTTTTTGGGCAGGGATTGTCTCGCAAAATAGAGGAATTCAGAGACAAACGTGTTAAGGCGATCAATTTCCTCGGAGACAAGCTCAGTATATTCCTGAATAACGGAGTCTTCCGGCCGCCTTCGCTGGAGGTAGACGATCGCTCCTTTCATGGCGTTAAGCGGATTTCTGATCTCATGGGCCACTCCGGCGGAGAGCCTTCCCAGAGAGATCAATTTTTCCGATCTCACCAGTTCATTTTGAATGAGGGAAAGGTTCTTGATCATACGGTTAAATGACCGCGTCAAGTCCCCCAGTTCGTCACGGGACTGGATGGGGATTTCCTGATTCAGGTCGCCGTTTGCCACATGGTGGGTTGCGACCACGAGGTTGCGTACGGGCCGAAGGAGATAGTAGGAAAGGACGCTCACGCCGATCACGGCAAAAATGAGGGTTATGGCCACGACCTGTATGACTCTGGTCTGTATGGCCTGGGCTTCCCTGCGGAATTCATCAATAGGGATGGTCACGGCGAGGGACCAGCCCATAGTGGGGATCGGGGCAAAGGCGGCCACCTTTTCATCGCCGTTGAAGGTATACTCCTTCCATCTGCTTCCGCCGGTCATCATCTGGAGAACGAGGTTATTGAGACTCTTGTCCGGGTAGTTATGAAGGTCAAAATGGTAGGGCTTGAAACGCGGGTGCGCAATATTCCGGCCCTGATGGTCCACGAGAAAGGCATAGCCTCTTTCACCCACGTGGATCTTTTTCACCATTTGAAGGATCTTCTCGTAGTCCAGATCTATGACCACCACGCCTGCAAATTCCTTCCACCCGCTGGAAATGGATCTCGCCCAATGGATAACGTATCCTTTCCTGGAAGGTGAGTAAGTGATGGGCGATATGCTGCTTCCGTTTATTCCCTTTTGCCGTGCATCTTTAAAAAAAGGCGCATCGAGGAAAGTGGTTTTCTCCTCTTTGGCACTCCCCGCTCTGACCCTGATTCTTTCCTCGCCCAGGTTATCGATATACCGGATTTGATAGTAGTAGGGGGTCCTGGCAAGAAAGTGCTTAAAAAGCCTCACGATGTTATCGTAATTAAACTCCGCTTCGGCAGCAAGGCGGAAGGAGCGTGCCGTGAAATAGTCTTCAATAACCGGAAGACGCGAAATGGTGTCGAGATCCATGCGGCAATAGTAGAAGATGTCATTGATCTCACCTGCTCTTGCTTTAACTTTCACCATCTGTTCGTGGCGGACCAGGCGGTTGACCCGCTCAACGGACGCCCGGCTTGACAGGTATCCCACCAGGGCTATGGGAATGCAGAGCAATGGGAGGATAAATAAAAGGAGTTTCAGGGATATGGAAAATCTTATTTTCATGGATGGCTGTTAGAATATTTCCAGCATATTTCCGTCGCCTGGAATCTGCACAAGACAGGTGAAAAGAGCGTAGCACTTTCTCCGGGTGAATGAAAGGAGGAACTGTTATGGAAAATTCGGACAGACCACCCGCGGATAGATCTCCAGCAGGACCTGTGGATAAGGCAGCCACAAGAACGGCGGGCGAAAAGAGGTGATTCATCCGGCAGGCGGACAGTCTAAATGACAAAGTGAATATTTCGAAAAAATAGAATACGGAAGGGCAGGCGGACAACCTGTTTGATGCACGGGTCTAGGATAGCTGAGGTGCCGGGATGGGCATGATCATTCGTCAGCCCGCCTTTTCTCTTCACTGCGTATTTCCCTGCGAAGGAGTTTCCCCACTTTCGATTTGGGCAGCATATCCCTGAATTCGATATATTGGGGGACCTTGTAGGAAACGAGCCTCCCGCGGCACCACTTGATGAGATCATAGCCCGTAATCCCTTTTACATCCTCCTTTAAAACCACATAAGCCTTGATCCTTTCGCCGACTTTTTCATCCGGCACACCGACCACACAGGAACCGATCACAGCCGGGTTTTCTTGCAGAACCGCTTCGATCTCGGAAGCAGATACCCGGTAGCCCTTGTGTTTGATGGTGTCCACGGTACGGTCTATGAAATAAAGATTTCCCTCCTCGTCCATGGACATGACATCCGCAGTCCTGTACCACGTTACGCCATCTATCTCCACGAATGACTCGGCCGTTTCCTCAGGCTTATTGAGGTAGGCCGAAACCATATAGTTGGATGAAACAAGCAATTCCCCTGCTTCCCCGGTCTTCACTTCTTTGAGTGTCGCACGATCCACGAGCTTTACTTTTTTCGAGGGAACCACTCGGCCCACACTCTTAGGGGGGTTTTCCTTGTCGACCGGACACATGGAGACCCCTCCACAGGTCTCGGTTGCGCCGTAGCCCTGGTAGATCCGCTTCCCGAAGGTCTCAAACCAACGGCGGCCCACTTCCACGGGAAGCACATCCCCGGCGCTGTACCAGTAATCCACGGAACTCAGATCATATTGCTCCAGACGGTCATGTTCCAGAATCATGCGGTAGAGGGTGGGAACTCCGATCATGCTCCTCGCCCGAAACTTTTCGATGGCATCGAAAGTCGCATCCAGGTTAACCCGTGGCTGGAGCATGAGGGTCCCCCCTACGAGAAGCGTACTCAGGCTGCAGGTCTGGCCCAGGATGTGAAAAAGCGGTGCATTCCCTAAAATCACGTTTTCCTCGGCCGGGAAAAGGGGCTCACTGACCCTGATCTGCTCTTCAGCGGATACCAGGAACAGGTCGTGGGTGTAAGGCACCCCTTTCGGGAACTTGGTGGTCCCCCCTGTATAGAGGATTTGAGCAATCTCCTGCCCCCCACCATCAAGGGGTGGCAGATCCGGTCCCGCCTGTCTCTTTTCTGAGAGCAGTTTCCTGAGCGAATAGGTTCCTTCGCTGAGAGCAATTTGTCCCTTGGGGATGATGTCAAACAAAATGCCGAAATAGCGTTTCCACCAAGGCAGCAGGTCGGCCATTTTTGAAACGATCACCCGCTTGATGCCGGTTTTCGGTATGACTTCCGTGACATAGCCGAAATTGGTATCGGCACAAATCACGGTTTCAGCATCACTGTCATTCGCGATATAGGTTAGATCGTGTGGGGTGTAAATGGGCGTGATGGGGATGCAGACTGCCCCTAGACGTTGGGCACCCAGCCAGGAGACCACCCACTGGATGCTGTTGGGGAGATAGATCAGGATCCTGTGCCCGGGTCTGATCCCCATGCCGGCAAGTGCGGCGGCAAAATATTCCGCCATGCGCATCACTGTCAGGTAAGAATACCGCGTTCCCAGGTAAATAATGGCCGTGCGGTCTCCCCTTTGTCTGGCGACGTCTTGAAAGGTTTTGAAGATATTTCTTTTTTCCCCTGTCCCCATAAATTCAAACCCCGAAATAAGCGGCCTTGACCTCTGGATTTTCCATGAGTTCACGGCCCGTACCGGTCAAGGTGAGCATACCGTTTTCAATGATGTATCCCCTGTCAATAATCGGCAGGACTGGCCTGGCAAACTGTTCGCTCAACAGTACCGTAATCTTTGGCGGGTCCCTGTTGAGCTTGGAAATGCCGTCAACAACCGTCTTTTGCATAATGGGGCTCAGTCCCAGGAGGGGCTCGTCAAGGAGCAGGAGTCTCGGCCGAACGACCAAGGCCATACCGATGGCCAGCATCTGTTGCTCTCCCCCGCTCAAAAAACCCGCCTTTCTCGACTTCAAATGGACCAGTGGAGGGAAAAGCTCAAAGACCTGGTCCATGACCTGCCGGATCTCCGCCCTTTTCCTCAGGTACCCGGCGATCTTCAGGTTTTCCACCACGCTGCTTTCGGGAAACACGGGATGTCTTTCCCGCGAAAGGACAATCCCCTTTCTGACCCTTTCACTCGGTTTCATGGTGGTTATGTCCCTGCCTTCAAACAGGACCTCGCCGAAGATATTGATCCGCTCTCCCCCACGCCGCATCTCCTTGATGCGCATGTCCACGATAAGACCCGAAAGGGTATTCATCAGGGTGGTCTTCCCTGCGCTGTTTGAACCGATCACGCCGACCATCTCTCCCTTGCCAAGTTCCATGCTGAAATCATTGAGGGCCAGCGCGTTTTCAAAAAAGACCATGAGGTTTTTGACTTCGAGCATTTTCTCCCCTGCGTTCATTCTTCCCATATGTGCCCCGGCCTACACCTCTGTGCCCAGGTAGGCCTTCTTGACATCATCGCTTTCCATTACTTCAGAAGGCACCCCGTCCGCGATCTTTATCCCGTAATTGAGCACGATAACCCGGTCTGCAATCCGAAAGAGCTCTTTCAATCGGTGCTCGATCATGATAACGGTTTTCCCTTGCTGGCGAAGTTTCTCTATGATGGGAACGATGCTCGCCACCTCGGCCAGGCTCAGGCCGGAAAAAAGCTCATCCAGGATCAGGAGGTCGGGTTTGAGTGCTATCGCCTTGGCCAGTTCGAGCCTCTTGAGGTACCCTTGGGGCAATACGCTTGCCACCTTGTAGGCCACGTGGGAATCCCTTTCGAATCCCACCTCCTCGAGGAGATCCAGGGCAACGGCGTCCCTCGAGCCATACCTGCCGCCGGCAAGCTTTTTCACCCTCGGTGAATAGAGCGGAATGATCATGTTCTTATAGGCAGGCAGTTGGTAAAAGGGCCGGACCATCTGGAAGGTTCTGGCGATCCCTAGACAAACGATCCGGTGCGGGGCCCAGCGGGTGATGTCCCGGCCCTTGTAGTTCACCGTGCCTCTCGAACACTTGACGAATCCCGTGATCAGGTTGACCAGCGTGGTTTTTCCGGAGCCGTTTGGACCGATAACCCCCAGGAGTTCCCCCTGTTCAAGATCGAAATTGACGAGGTTCAGCGCCTGAACACCGCCGAACGCCTTCGAGAGATCTCTCACCTGAAGAAGAGAAGTCACGGTCATTTGTCAACCTCAACCCACCGGTCGAATTGATGGTATCTGCGCTGGATAAAGTGAAAAATGCCCTCCGGCAGGGCCACGATAAAAATGACCAGGAACAGGCCGTAGAAAACGATACGCAGTCCACCGATTCCTCTCAACACCTCGGAGAGGGGAACGAGCAGGCAGGCGCCCAGGGTAGCTCCCGCGAGCGTGCCCGGCCCTCCCACCACCGCGGCCGCAATGGGAAGGATGGAGTAGTCGAGTGCAAAGACAGGCATGCCCACGAACATATAGACATGGGTCATGAGCGCACCAGCGAATGCCCCGATCGCACTTGAGAGCAGAAGGGCCTGGATTTTTATCCGGTAGATGTTTATTCCCGCATTGGTAACGGACCGGTCACTGTCATTCAGACCTCTGAGAACCAGGCCGAAATCAGATGCCAGCATCCTCCTGAAACCAAAGAGGGCACAGAGAAGGGCAATCACGGCAACATAGAGCTCCACCCACCTGGAGGGGAGCGAGGAGAGACCGCTTAATCCTTCTGTTCCCCCGAAAATCTTCGACGCCTCAATGATGCGGACCAGCATGATCGGAATAATCAGGGTCACCATGGAAAAATAGATGCCACGGAGCCGCAGGACCGGGAGGAGCAGGATGGTGCAGATAAGGGCGCCGAGAATGGCGGCGGCCGGAATCGTCACAAAGGGACTGAGCCCCAGGTAATGATTCAATACGCCGGCGCTGTAGGCCCCCATCCCGAAAAAAAGGGCCTGCCCCAGGGAAACCATGCCGCTTTGGGCCAGGATATCCCAACTGATGGCAAGGAGGGCAAAAACAGCCACCGAAAGCATCACCCGCTGCCAGTAACCGCCCAGGAACGGGGGCAGCAGGAGAAAGCCAATGATGGGCAGCAGCCTTGGGCCTGAAAGATAAAGCATCTCCTTCCAGGAGCAAAGGGCGAATATATCGCTTGACCTGGCCTTGATGCCCCGATCAATTCTCTCTTTTCTTTTTTTCAATGGGTTAGATCCTCTCTTCCAACTCTTTTTGCTTCCCGAAAAAGCCGGAAGGTTTCACCACCAGCACAATAAGGATTGCCGCCAGACTGACCGTCATGGTCCAGTGGGATCCGATATAGGTATCAGTGAGGCGCTCTGCGAATCCAATAACAAAGGCCGCCACAACCAGTCCACCGGTGCTCCCCAGCCCGCCGATAATACAAACCGCCAAAGCCTTGATCAGGACATCATAGCCTTCCCCGACGGAAATACTTCCGAGCGGTATAATGACCGTGGCGGCCACGGCGGCCAAGGCCGCACCCAGTGAAACGCTCAGCGTTGCGATCCAGTCGGAATCCATACCGAAAGTCAGGGCGGTGCGTTCGTCTTGAGCGATCCCCCTAAAAGCCAGTCCAAGGGAGGTATGATGGGTAAAAATCCAGAGGGCGGCGATAATCGCCGTGCTGATAAGCACGATCATTATCCGCTGCATATCCACGAAGGTGCCTAGGATAAAAAAGCTCTTGTCCACGAAAACCGGAAGGGTGTATTCAAAACCTACAAATCCGAGGTAGCGAAACAGTTCCAGGATAGCCAGACCCATGCCGAAGGTGGCGATGACCTCCGAGAGCACCTGGCCTCTCACACGCAAGAGGACAAGCCGGTACATCAAGGCCCCCAGGAATGCCGTAAATAGGATGGAAAGAAGCACCGACAGGGGATAAGGCAGGCCTAGTAGGTGAAGCAATATCCAGCTCGTGTAGGCAGAGAAAATATAGAGCGCCCCATAGGCAAAATTGGCAATCCCGCTGATGCCGAAGGTCAAATTAAAGCCGAGTGCCATCAGCATAAGAATGATGCTGTTAATCACTGCATAGATTACTGTCCCGGCGAACATGAAACGCGGCACTCCTTGAGGTAGTGCGAGGTAAAACGGCCATACATCCCCCATATGGGCGCGTAAACCGTACAGGGATGAAGACGATTTGAGAAAACGGCGGTCCAGCTTCCCTCCGGGCCGGCCCAAAGCTCAAGGGCCCGTCCCGGATAGAAGCATCAGCCCGGGATTCTCACCAACTTATTTCAGGGATTTGAGGCCGGGAGGCAATTCAATCTTGCCATCGGCGATCGCTGGCGGAAAGACAATCGTGCGCCCGCCGCCGGCCTTCCACTGGAATACAGCCGCTACAGCCGTTTTCGAGGGATCGAGGCCGTAAATGATCTGGTGTCCTTTATCGAACTTCATCCTTCCCATGGCTCCCATGCGGTCCGTCTTTTCCAGTGCGGCCACAATGGCGTCGGCATCCAGTGTTCCGGCCCGCTCGATGGCCTCTGCCAGAATGAAAACCGATTCATAGGCCGGAGCCGGGCCGTGCCCGGCCTCCAGGTTCTTGCCCCAGCGCTTCTTGTAGGCCTTGTGAAAGGCCACCGCCTTCGGCACCCGTTTCGATGTAATGGCGCTTCCCATCTCGAAATTGCAGTTGACAGCTCCTGCGATTTTTCCGTCGAAGGTCTTCCAGGCGCCGGGGCCTGCAAGTGGGGAGATGAAGCCGGCCATCAGGCTGGGAACCCTCATGGTATTCCATTGTTTTACCAGGGTACCGCTCTGGGGCATATCAAAAATGGGAAGAATCACCTGTGCCCCTTTGGCGCGGACCTTCATCAAAGCGGACGAAAAATCAGAGGTCCCGGTCGGATAACTTTCCTGTCCCAAGACAGACCATCCGGCCTTGGCGAAATAGAGCTTCTGCATCAGCTCGGCGGTCTTTCGCGCCCAGGCCACGTCTTGGTTCATGATAAAGACCTTGTTGAAACCGAATTGCTTATTGATGAAGGCCATCGTGCCAACAAGATACTTGACCAGATATTTGGCATTGAGACATGTCCTGAAAATGTATTTGTATTTGGCAGGATTTTTCTTTATTTTGCTTTCCGACGCAGGAGACATGGCAATGGTCCCGAGGAGGGGCACCTTGTATTTGGCAATAATATCCATGCCGGCAAGAAGGGCCTCAGAGCGAAAGGGCCCCACCACCAGGGCAGTCGGCTTTTTTTCTAGGATTATTTTTTCAAGTCCCAGAAGGGCCTCGGGAACGGGAACCCCCGGCGCGGCATCCCGGATGTCAATTGACTCCACCTTGAAAGGCATTTTCTTGCCTCCCACCAGGACCCCGCCTTTGGCGTTGATTTCTTCCACCGCCATTTTCACGGCCTTAAGCGCCTCCTTGCCTTCGAGAAAACCGGTTGACGTGGGAACACCGATCACAATCGCCTTCCCGGCATACGCGGAACCGACCGGGAATGAAAAAACCAAGACCAACGTCAACAACAGACCCGATAATGCCATTTTGCCTTTCATCTTCACCCTCCTTCATCTGAGCCGGGTTTCAAGTGCCGGCATGGTTCGGTTGAGGGGTCCGGAACATAACGTTCACCCCCCCTCAATAAGGTAGTAGGCCAAATCCGACACCCGGTTTCTATCTAATAGGGAATCCCAACTTCATAGGCCGGAAACCAGGCCGGTGCCGCAAGAATAACTCGTGGGCGCACATTCGCTAAACATTGCAATCTCTGTGCCGAGCTTGAAGATATCATAACCTATCGGCAATACAGGACTTATTTCATTATTTACATATCGCCCTCTTCAACATGTTACTTTTCGAAACAGATCTTTTCCAAAAACCGCAGGCATCTTGCGTTGACAATCATCGATTCATCGTATTTTCATCGGGTTGCTCTGTGTTTCCTTTCGTAACATATCCAAATTGATGTCATCGTACAAGTCCGGTCCCCAAGGCTTGTTATTCAGAGATCACCGAAAATCCGGAAGTTCAATGTCACCTTCCGCAATGGAGGGAGGGTAGACGATTTTTCGCTTTCCCTCCCTTGTCCACTGAATGACACAGGCGAGGGCCTCCTTTTGAGGGTCTCTCCCGAAAATCACCTGATGCCCCCTGTGAAATCTGATCCGGCCCATGACGCCTCTACGATCCGTTTTCTCAAGGGCGGCAACCACCTTTTCGGGGTCGAGCGTTCCGGCGGATGACAGGGCATCCGCCAAGCTGTAGACCGCATCATAGGCGGGGGCCGGTCCATGACCAGCCTCGATCTCTTTCCCGAATCTTTTTTTGAAGGTCCGATAAAACCGGGCCGCAGGCTCGTATTTTGAAGAAGGAACATTGCCCAGTTCAAAGACCACATTCAGGGCATAGGCGATTTTTCCGTCAAAGGCTTTCCAGGCCCCCGGCCCCACCATGGGAGAAATGAACCCGCAAAGCAGTGCCGGGATTTTCATCGCGTTCCATTGTTTTACGAGCATACCGCTTTCCGGCATATCAAAAATGGGGAGAATGACCTCGGCGCCTTTTGCCTTCGCCTCCGTAAGCCCGGCAGAAAAATCCGAGGCCCCCGAACGGTAGATTTTCATGCCAAGCACCCGCCATCCGGCCTTCTCAAAAAACATCCTCATCATCAGGGACGTGGTGGTGCGGGCCCATGCCACGTCCTGATTCATAATGTAGACCCTGCTGAAACCAAATTTCACATTCAGAAACTTCATCACGTTGATCAGATAATCCACCAGGTACTTGGCATTCAGGCATGTCCTGAAAATATAGCGGTACTTAGGGTCCTTCATCACCTTGGCGTCGGAAGCAGGTGACATGGCGATCGTGCCCAACAGGGGAACCCGGTATCTGGCAATCAGATCCATGGCAGGCAGTAGCACTTCCGACCGAAAAGGGCCTACCATGAGCGCTTGAACCTTCCTTTGGACAATGAAGGCCTCAAGACGATCAAGGGCCCGAAAAGCCGGGACACCGGGCGAGGCATCGTGAAGGTCCACGGAAACAATTCTTATGGGAATGCGGCGGCGGCCCATCTTGACACCGCCTCTCCTGTTAATCTCTTCCACGGCTAACCGGGTCGCATTGAGGCTTTCTCCACCTTCAAGAAAACCAAGAGAGGTCGCGACACCCATGACTATTTCCTCAGCCGCCCCGGCCTTATTGTTAAGAATGGGTAGGAAAACCATTAAAACAAGAAACAGACGGAACATCATTGTCCGCTTTTTCGATAACCTCAAGCTGTCCTCCCCTGCGAAGAGACACCCCCCATCCCGATCCGTATCTATAAGGCCCGTTATGCCGCAGAATTTCCAGCGCGGTGCCTGTATCCGATGACAGGGCGATAGCCACCAGAGATCCCTGTTAATACAAATCAATCCAATGAAATGCTATAAAATTTGTTCCAGGCTCCTGTAGTTTTTGGTATTGTAGATTTTTTCCACATCGACCAGGTTCAAGCGCTCGAGGGCCTTCTTCAGGGACACCGAGGTCACTTTTCCTTGCCTGAAGCTCACCATACGACCAAAATCCTCGTTGACGATCATATCAATAGCCGCGATTCCGAATTTCCGCCCCATACGGCGATCGTGGGCCGTCGGCGCGCCACCACGTTGCAGGTGCCGCAGAGCCACGTAACGCACTTCCATTTCGGGCTCCTTCTCGATTTCTTCTGCAAGAAACCCGCCGACCCCGCCGAGATAGTAGTGGCCAAAGCCATCCCGTCCCCGCCGCTCGTGGATTTCCTCCATACCCCTTGGCTTGGCCCCTTCCGAAACAAGTACAATACTGTAGCGTTTTCCTGATTTCTTTCTCATTTTCAACAGCTCGATCACCCTTTCCGAAACAAAATCATGTTCGGGAATAAGGATGATCGCCACGCCTGTGGCCTCTCCCGCCTCGAGGGCCAGCCAACCCGCCTTTCTGCCCATGCACTCCACCACAAATATGCGGCTGTGGGAACCGGCGGTGATGCGCAACCGGTCAATATCTTCCGTAATAATATTCAATGCCGAGTCAAACCCTAAGGTATAATCCGTGCCGGAGAGGTCACGATCGATGGTCTTGGGAATGCCCACGATCTTCAGACCCTTCCTGTATAGCTTGTACGCCACCTCCAGGTTATCGAATCCGCCAATCACCACAAGCGCATCCAGGCCGAGCTTCTTGTAATTTTCCACAATCATCTCCGACTGGTCTTTCTGCGGGTCAAAAGGGTTGATCCGGCTGGTTCCCAGCCTGGTTCCACCGTACCTGTCCCAGGTGCGAACCACATTGGAATCGAGGGGCATGGTCCACTGTTTGATACTCCCTTTTTTCTCCGGTTTCATCTCCGCCAGGCCCTTCCAGCCGTCCAGGATGCCAGTTATTTCAAACATCATACCTCTTCTCGGCACGAGATCCTTATCCAGTGCGGAATAGACGAGCCAATGAATCGTACTGTTGATGCCGGGACAATCGCCTCCAGCTGACAGGACTCCCACTTTCGTTTTCATTGTTTGCCTCCAGAGTAAAGTTGAATAACCGCTTTATTGCACCCCCCTTGAAATCGGAGGTCATCATAATGGGTTTTCCTGGATCTAATTAGCTCATACAAATTATGAATATAAAGAAACGCAGAGAGGGTGTCAAGAAATGGGAATTCGTTCCTCACAGGCTGCCGTTTGCGGCATGAACCAGCTTCTTACGAAATCATCACTTGGCATGGGTCCCGAGATCTCCCAGTCCCAGGAGGTTGAACATCAGCATGATACGTGTTCCTTGGCTCTCCTTTTCCAGATAGAGCTTCGCGCCCCAGCACTGGCTTTGGTACCCCAGCCAGTAACGGGTCAGGATACTTTGATCCACCATCATGTTTCTCCTGAACGAGACACCTGTCGAAAAACCATAAACCAGGTTCAGGTCCCACTCAAAATTCAGGGCCCTGGTGATGTCCTTTTCGTAGATATAATCCAGGCTGTACCGGTCCTTTCTCCCGCCTGTCCTGCCCACCATGAGGTCGAGACTCAGGGTGCCCCTGGTGATCTCATGTGCATAATGGTCCCACTGTCCGTTTCCCCTGAGGTCCAGGTTGCTGAAGGGGGTGATCACCAGAGCCGCCGCCAGAGGGGTCAGGGTTTTCCGTTTTTCTCCTGCGGGTTTTTCCACCCTGGCCTCGTCAATATCATAAGCCTGGCTGAGGCTGAAGGTCGCCCACTGCCGGTAATGCACCTTTCCCTTTCCGTCCTCCAGCCTGGCATCCAGGAAGTTCTCCAGGGACATGACCAGCTGGTTGACTCTGCCCTCCTGGTCAAAAGCCTCGAACCAGGGCTTTTCATCCAAGTCGCCATGGGGGACTCTATAGCGGTAGCTGATGCTCGGCCAGATGCGGTGTTTCAATCTCCTTGCGGATCCCCAATCCACATCATAGGTTCGCTCAAAGCTGGTGGATACCTTGAAGCCCGCGTCGTAGGCCCCCTTTAAGGCGTTGTCATTAAATCCCCCAGCCTGGTTCTCCAACCAATAGCTGTTGAGGGTATATCTCAATGACGGTTCCATCTCCAGGGCATCACCCATCATTCGCCAGGGGAATCTCATCTCAGGAGACAGCGACATCCTGTTGCCCCTCGTCCCCTCCTCCCTCCACACGTAGCCGTAGTCCGAGTCAAGGCTCAGGAACAGCGGCCAATGGCTGATTTGCCCGGGCATGGACATGAAGTTCAAGCCTGCTAATGGTTGGGGTGTTCTGTCGTTGGGAGGATTTTCAGGGCGCTGGTGGTAGCTGGAAAGGGCCTGAAGGCTGTAGTTTTCGCTATCCATAGCGAGTCTCAAGGCGGAGCGCCTGGTGGGGGAGTACTTGTCTTCCACCGGACGCCTTGATACTTCGGAAAGATTAGGTCGGGCCTCATAGCCGAAAAGTCCTGTCTCGAATTCCCTCAGGTAATCCTGATCGCTCACCAGATCCAGGTCAGCGCGCGCCGTCAAACCCGGAAGAAGATCCTGGTCGGCCCGACCTCGGAGCCAGAAGCGGTTCTGATTGTCCCGTTTAAAGGGACTGATTTCCAGTTCGTTTGAGTCATTCAGATCCTTTTTTCCTATCCTGTCACGAAGCACATCCACCAGGAGATTCCCCTCGGAACCTTCCCCTGCCGCATAACGGAATTCCAGACCCTGCATGTATCCCCGGCGGCTCATGTAATGTCCATAGAAGGTGGCGTCCAGCTGGTCGGATATGGCCCAGAAAAAGGGGATCTCCACATCGGCACCGTTGCGGCTGGAATAACCCAGTCTGGGGGGTAAAAGTCCCGTCTGTCGTTTGGTTTTCGCCGGAAAAATCATATAGGGCAGATACAACACAGGCCAGTCCCTGAGCCAGAAGGCGGCATGTTTGATCTCACCGTACCCCTCCAGGGTCACCCTCACCTCGGAACCTGTTATGCTCCAGGCAGGGTGATCTCCGTCACAGGTGGTAAGACGGCACGCCTTGACCACATAGGTGTTTTCCCCTACCTTCTCCATGGTGTCGCCGCTGATGTAGAAGTGGTTTTCTTTCAGAAACAGCCGACCTTTTTCAATGGTGCCGGTCTGTTCCTTCAAATCAAAAGTACCCTTTTCACCCGTCAGGGTGTCTTGGCCGCTCACGAGGCGCACATCCCCGAAAACCTGTGCGATACCCGTCCGCCTGTTATAAATCGCCTCCCTGGCCGAAAGCCTCTGACTCCCCCTGGTGATCAGAACATTTCCTTTTGCATGGAAAACGCTTTCCTTTTCATCAAAGGAGAGGCTTCTCGCCGTAATCGTCCACGGCGACTTTTCGTCCGGCTGCAATCTCTGCTTGGGCACCAAAGGTTTGGCATCAGCCAGACAGGCGGAAAAGAGGATACCCAAAAAAACCCACAATGCAAGCCGGCCCCTGGTTGAGGCCTGCCATGTCCTGATAGGGAAAGTCCTAGTCGTCATTTGGCTGTCATTCTCCCAGTTCATCCTTCTCGTAGCGTTCCGGATCGAAATAGGGCAATGCCGCTCCCACAGTGAAAAGTGACCCGCAAACTACCACCATATCAGTGGGGTCCGCCAGTTCCCTGGCCCGGTCCAGGGCCGAAAAGAGGTCCTGTCTGATTTCCCCCGGTCTCTTGAACTTTGTCCCTTCGGCCATCAGTCTCTCGGGCGTTGCCGCACGGTGGTAATCCGGGCGGGTGTAGATGATATAGTCAGCCAGGGGAGCGATCCACCTGAGGATGTCCGAGATGTCCTTGTCATCCATGACCCCTATGACCAGGATCAACCGGTCATATTGGAAATCCCTCCTGATGGCCGCAGCCAGGGCACGGGCCGCCTCCGGGTTATGCGCCCCGTCCAGGAGGATGGTCGGCTCGTGGGAAACCGCCTGCATCCTGCCCGGCCAGGACACGTTTTTCAATCCCGCACGCAACGGCCTTTCAGAAACGGGAAAACCTTTCCTTTCCAACAGCTCGGCCACTGCCAATGCCATCGTGGCATTTCTTGCCTGAAAATATCCTCTCAGGCCCAGGTCGAGGCCATTCAGCCGCCGTTCGATACCGTAGTAGTGGAGGCCCGATGCTGTCGTGCGATAACGGATGTGTCCTCCGATCCTCCAAAAGGGGGCCTGCCTCTCTTCGCATTGGGTTTTGAAGGCTCGCGCCACCTGCGGTTTGACGGCACCGGTCACCAGATCCACACCCCTTTTGATGATCCCGGCCTTTTCCATCGCGATATCCATCAGTGTTTTCCCCAGATAGAACTGATGTTCCAGAGAGATATTGGTGATCGCCGAGACCAGCGGGTGAATGATATTCGTGGCGTCCAATCGGCCGCCCATGCCCACTTCCATGATGGCCAGATCCGTCTTTTCCCTCGCAAACCAGGTCAGTGCCATGGCCGTGGTCGCCTCGAAAAAAGTGGGGGGTTCCTCTTTAGCGGTGACCTGCTTCAGTTCCTCGATAAGGTCCGCGGAAGTGTCCCGGGACATTTCGGTCCCATTGATCCTAAACCGCTCCGTGAACCGTACCAGGTGAGGGGAAGTGTAGACACCGACCTTGAATCCTGCTTCGGCGAGCATGGATGCCAGGAAGGCAGCAACCGACCCCTTCCCGTTGCTCCCTGCAATGTGGACATATTTCTGGTCCCGGTGGGGATTTCCTAAGGCTTCGAGTATATTCGAGGTCTTGGACAGTCCAAACTTGATACCGAATTTTTGAAGACTGTACAAGTAGTTAACGGCATCTTTGTAGGTCATCTTTTCCGTCACACCTTTTCCAGCGTCGTATATTCCATGTGGAGGAGTTTCCTGCCTACCTTCTTGAAAAGCACCTCCACCTTGTCCCCGTCAAAAAACCGGGAAACCACTCCCAGGCCGAATGCCGGGTGCATGACCCGGTCCCCCTGGCTGAACCCTGTTTGGGGCTGTTTTTTCTCCCCCGATATGTTGAGTCCCGTGGTCAATCCCCCAAGGGGTTTCATCCGCAGGGATGGAAATCCCGATTCAAGGGAAAGGGCCTCATCGGGAAGCGCCTGGATGAAAGAGGACAACCCGTTCCTGAAATCATAGCCGGAGGTCTGCCATGAAGGGACAGTTTCCTGACCCGGGTAGCACAGGATCAACTGGTCTTTTGCCCGCGTTGCCGCCACATACATCAGTCTGCGCTCTTCTTCCAGGGCCGCCTCGTTATTGTGGGCCCTTGCAGGAGGGAATCGTCCCTCCATGACCCAGATGATAAAAACCACCGCCCATTCGAGTCCCTTGGCCGAATGCACCGTGGAAAGGGTCAGCGTGTTTCTTTTGCCTTTTTCATCCAGATCCGCGGAACTCGTTGGGGGTTCGAGGATAAGGTCATCCAGGAAAGCCCTGAGTTTCTTATAGCGACTCGCCATGGGAACCAGCTGTTCCAGTTCCCTTGTCCGTTTAGGGAAATCGTCGAACTTCTGTTCAAGGATGGGGATATAATAGGCCATGACTTTTTCAACAGCCCCTTTGGGGGAAATCCCTCTTGAACCCAGCCCGGCCAGAAGTTCCGAGAGGGACTTGAGCCCTGCTGAACCCTTTCCGGCCTGGGGCCACTTACCGACCTCTGCAGGCTTCTTGTCCTGACTTACCATCCACTGGATGATCCCGCTGCTTTTTGCCTGCCCCACATTCTTCAAGAGCCGTAGGATCCTTCCCCAACTTACCAGATCGCTCCGGTTGAGTACCACTCGCAGGTGGGCCAGGAAATCCTTTATATGGGCGGATTCCAGGAACTTGAACCCACCATACTTCACGTAAGGGATACCCTGTCGCGTCAGCTCCACTTCCAGTTGAAATGAATGATAGCCGGCCCGGAAGAGCACGGCGAAATCCGAGAGGGACCTTCCATTGTCGATCTGTTCCTTGATGACCCGTGCCACATACTGGGCCTGCCCCGGCTCCGTCCTGTTATTAACGACCTTCGGCTTTTCTCCTCCGAGGCGCCTGGTGAACAGACACTTGGTGTATTTTTCCCCGGCCTGCGCCATCAGGGCGTTGGTAAAGGTCAAAATGGGTTGGGTAGAACGGTAGTTTTCTTCCAATTTAATCATCTTCATCTCTGGAAAAAGCCTGGGAAAATCAAACATGTTCCGGTAGTTTGCGCCGCGGAAGGAGTAGACGGACTGGCTGTCGTCACCCACCACCATCACATTGCGGTGCTCATGGGCCAGCCATTGAACGATATCGGCCTGGATGGTGTTGGTATCCTGGTATTCGTCCACCATAATGTACCTGTATCGCTCGCTGAGTTCCCTCCGGACGGATGCCTCCTGGTCGAGGAGCTGTCGCAGATAGAGGATCAGATCATCATAATCCATCATCTGATGGCTCTTCTTATACTCCTGGTAAAGGTGTCCAAGCCTGTCCACGACGTCGAGCATGTGGAGGAACTGGGCATATTCCTCTTCCATGAGCTCTTCGAGAGATCCCCCAAGGTTAGCCGCTTTGCTCAGGATATTCGTCAGGGTTCGCGTTTTTGGAAATCGCCCCACCCCAACGGCCATGTGGTTTTCACGCACCAGGGACTGGATGACTTCTTCCATGTCCGAACGGTCGAGGATGGTAAAGCCACCATCAAAACCCAGCAGGTCTGAATAGGAGCGCAATACCCTGTTCGCCAGTGAGTGGAAGGTCCCCCCTGATACAAACCTGCACCTGGGATCCGAAAGTCCGGCGGCCCGTTCCAGCATTTCGCCTGCCGCCTTCCTGGTGAAGGTGAGCAGGAGAATATTCTCGGGAGGTACTCCGGTTTCCACCAGCCGGGCCACCCTGTAGACCAGGGTTCGGGTCTTTCCGCTGCCTGCGCCTGCAATGACCAGAAGAGGTCCGTCGCTGGTCATCACGGCCTCCAGTTGGGCCGGATTCAATACCTCTTCATAAGCGATGTTACTCATAATCTCTCTTCAAACCGGATGGAATTGCAAAAAGTCCGGTCCTCAGGACCATATCTGACCAACAACGGGATGGCGAAATATGAGGAAAGCCAGCGGAATCAGAAAGGCCAGGAACAGGACAATAAACAAAAATACGGGGATCAGGAAAGCCATGATCACCCTTAGATAGGATGTCTCGTGGATCTCCCTGAGCCCGATAACCTGGATAATGAGCCGCCAGATCCAACCGATCAGGCCTCCGATAAAAGGAATGACTCCCAGCACCTGTACAACCTGGGAATAGGAAACAACCCTGAAGGTCGCTTCAAAGCCATTCCCGCCTCCCCTGACCATCAAGAGGAGGAGGTGAAGAACCCCGCTGTAGACAAAAATACCCACGGCGACCATGAGCGGTATCACGAGCATCATGAGGAGAAATATGAGGCCGACGTAATGGGTTGAAAAAAAAGAGAGGCCAAGAATCATCAGGCCTCCCAGAAAAAGGGACTGCCAGAAAAAGGACAGCATATTCCCTATGGAACCGGTCAACACACCCAAAGCAAGGGGCTCCTTTTTCCCACCCCCATAGGTCAGGTTCTTAAAAAAGGTCTCGGGGGAAAAGCAGACTTGTTTGAATGTCTGAAGGAATCCCTGCCAGAGGCCATGGTCCGCACGGTCCTCCCAAGGGCCGCCTCCCCGAGACGGGCCTTCCTTTTCCTCTTCTTTCTGTTCAAGAGGAGGAATATCCCGCGGGAGTGGCGGCGGCACGGTGGAGGTCTTTTCCGCCTCTTTCTTGTTGAATTCGAACCTTTGGCGACATCTTGGACAGGTAACCCATTTCACCGTATCGGGAATCTTCTCACTTGGGACCCTCTTTGAAAGCTGGCAAAAAGGGCAGGTAATGTCTATGATCATTTGTTCTTCTCTTTCTGCTCCATGAGACGGCTGAGTTCCTTTTTCCTGCTCCAGCGCTTGATCACGCCCACAAACCCGCCCGGCCCCCTTTGCTCCAGCAATTCTCCCCTGAATTCAATTCCTTGTGGCGTGGACAGGGCGGCTCTCAAGCATTCCGTCTTGTCCGCGCATTCCTGGCACGAGGGAGGCGTCTCCCGCATGCCGCTTTCCCCAACGGGGAAAACCCTTTCCAGGATGCCAAAGCATTCTTTCTTGTTTTTCATGATTTTTTGCCCCTCCTGGCCACGGGAGAGGCCACTATACATCATTAGGGCTGCTTGTTAAAGGGCAAATTGGAAGATGCAATGATCCCGTGCGGGAGGGCCCGTGCATTCCCTTTCGGAAAGCAATCCACAGCCCCCCTTTATTGCTGCATGCAACTCTGCAGATGCACTCGCCGGTTATCGGATTCCAACAATGCGTTTTTTTTGCTTGACTGGCTTATTGCCTAATGGTATTACCATTAGCATGCCTGATATACAGTAGAAACAATCATGACAAAAAAACTGCCCTTCAAACAGGTCAAGCGCACACATCTCTATGAGAAAGTGGCCGAACAGATCAAGACGGCCATCTTCGACGGCCTGCTCGAACCGGGGGACTCCCTTCCCTCTGAGCGGGAACTGAGCGAAACCTTCGGCGTTGGACGCCCGACCATTCGGGAGGCCTTGCGGATCCTTCACGTCATGGGCCTCATCAATATCAGTGCAGGGATTCGGGGTTCTACGGTCAGGGAAATCGATCTGACCCAGTACCTCGAGACCATCCGCGAGCAACTGGCCTACCTGATCCATGTGGATAAACAGTCCATTCAGGATGTCTGGGAGGTTAGGAAATATGTGGAGCTGGGCATCGCTCATTCTGCAGCCCGCAACGCCACAGAGCAGGATATTGCCAATCTTGAACAACTCTTTCAAAAAATGGAAGAATGTGGCGCTGATATACATGCCTACTTTCCCATTGCCGTTGAATTCCACCAGAAACTGGCCCTTGCCTCGGGCAACAGCATCTTTTACATCATCTGGAATATATTTCACGATATACTCCTGAAAGGTTATATGCCTATACTGGAAGATCTTTTCCCTGAGGGACCCCAGCGGCTGCTGAATTCAAACCGTGTACTTCTCACAGCGATCAAATCAGGCGATCACGCTGCTATTGAACGCACCATGGAAATACATGCCGAAGAGGAGCGTTTGTTTCCAAAAGATGAGCTCTTTCAAACCAATCGGAACC
The DNA here is from genome assembly GCA_049282265.1 of Desulfatiglandaceae bacterium. Taxonomy (GTDB): domain Bacteria; phylum Desulfobacterota; class DSM-4660; order Desulfatiglandales; family Desulfatiglandaceae; genus CAYUCJ01. Next base: position 19,662 of record JBAPTR010000086.1, read on the forward strand.
GCAGGCAAAAGGAGTGATGACTTCGGCTCCATTATTTTATGAAGGAGGAAAATTCATGAAAATAGGGATTCCCAAAGAAATCAAGCAGGCGGAAAAAAGGGTGGCTGCCACGCCCGCCGGGGTGAAGGCGTTCACAAGTCATGGCCACCGGGTATTCGTAGAAAAGGATGCCGGATCGGGTTCCGGTTTCAGGGACGAGGAATATATAAAGGCCGGGGCGAGGATTCTGGACAACCCCGAGGATGTCTGGAGTGAATCGGAGATGGTCATCAAGGTCAAGGAACCCATCGGCCCGGAGTTCGACCGCATGCGACCCGGTCAGATTCTCTACACCTATCTCCACCTGGCCGCTGATCAGGAATTGACCCAGAAGCTCCTGGAGCGGAAGATCGTGGGAGTTGCGTATGAGACCGTCCAACTGGAGGATGGCTCTCTGCCGCTCCTCTCCCCCATGAGTGAAGTTGCAGGCAGGCTCTCCATTCAGATGGGGGCCTTCAGCCTGGAGGCAAAGAACGGGGGCATGGGAATTCTCCTTTCCGGGGTTTCGGGTGTACGGCCCGCCCGGGTGACGATCATCGGCGGCGGGGTTGCGGGCTTTTCCGCGGCCATGGTGGCCGTTGGCATCGGTGCACAGGTCTCTATCCTGGACAACAATCCCTCCCGTCTTCGCTACCTTGAAGACATTACCGACTCTCGCCTGGTGACCATTATGTCCAATCCTGCCAACATTGAGGAGGAATGCATCAACAGCCACCTGGTTGTCGGATCGGTCCTGATCCCGGGGGCTAAGGCACCGAAACTGATCACCAGGGACATCATCCGCCGGATGATGCCGGGATCCGCCGTCGTGGATATCTCGGTGGACCAGGGAGGCTGCTGCGAAAACACCCATCCCACAACCCATGAGAATCCTACGTTTATCGTGGATGAAGTGGTGCACTACTGCGTGGCCAATATGCCCGGCGCAGTGCCGCGCACGTCCACCATCGCCCTGACCAATGTCACCCTGACCTACGGCCTGGCCATTGCCAACAAGGGGTTTGAGAAGGCCATGGCGGATGACCGCGCCTTGAGGAAGGGCCTCAATGTGATGAAAGGCCAGGTCTGCTACCCCGCTGTGGCGGATACCTTCGGCATGACCTGTGCGCATGTGGACTTCTAGGTTAGTGGAACCGGGAAACAAGAAAGGAGCAATGACATGTTTGAACATCTGAAGGTATGGGTGAATGGAAAAATAATCCCTTGGGAACAGGCGACCGTACACATCATGTCCCACAGTTTCAGCAGGGGATCGGCCATGTTTGATGTATTCGGTATTCACCAAAGTCCCACCGGTCCGGTTGCCTTCCGTATGGACAAGCACCTGGATCGGCTTTTCAGGAGCGCACAACTCCTAGGGTTCGAAATGGCCTACACAAAAGACGATGTGACAAAGGCTGTGGCCAAATTGGTCAAGGAAAACAACATCCGGCGCGGCCTGGTGAAAATCTTGGCCTACTACAGCGAGGAAGCAGTGCTTTCCCTGGTCATGGATTCCAAACTGGATCTTGCCGTATTTGCGATACCCGAAACCGATGAACTGGGGTTGGATAAGGCCGAACCCATCAGCATCTGTATTAGCAAATGGCGCAAACTGCATCCCGCCACCGTGCCGGTTGAGGCCAAGGCATGCGCCAACTATCTCAATGGCGTGTTATCCCGAAAAGACGCCGCGGAGAGGGGTTTTGATCTGGCTATCATGCTGACGACGGATGGCTATGTGGCGGAGGGGGCCATCGAATCCGTCTTCATGGTAAAGGACGGTGTCGTCAAGACCCCGGCCCTGGGGAATATCCTCCAAAGCATCACCAGGATGTCCATCCTCGAGGCGGCGCCAGCCATAGGGCTTGAGACCTCGGAAGAGCAGATAACGCGGGAAGAATTCATGGCGGCCGACGAGATATTTACCTGTCACACAGGGATCAAGGTGACGCCGGTGAAAAAAATAGAGGACCGTGTATTCGGCCAGGCCCCGGGACCGGTGAGTTCCAGGATATCCAAACTGATGGAGGATATCTGCCATTTCCGCGATGGGCGCTTTAAAGACTGGATGCAACCCATATAGGATGCGGATACGGCTTTTCCCCAACGAAAGGATGATAATTTGCGGCCGGCATGGATTGAAATTGGGTTACCTGCCATAAAGAAAAATATCTCTGCCTTCCGGCGCATCCTTTCCGGACAGGCCCGGATTATGGGAATTGTCAAGGCTGATGCCTATGGCCACGGGGCTCTCAGGGTTTCCGAGGCTTTGAGGGAAGTTGGTGTCAAGCGTTTCGGTGTGGCGCTGGTCCAGGAAGGTGTGGAATTGAGGGAAAACGGCTTTGACGAGCCCGTGCTAATTCTGGGGTATACACCGGAAGAAGATTTTCCCCTCCTCCTGCGTTACGGGCTGACGCCAACCATCTATGACTATTCCCAGGCGGTACAACTTGACAGACAAGCCGGAGAAATGGGGAAACCGGCCAAGGTCCACCTGAAAGTGGACACAGGGATGGGGCGAATAGGATTCCAGCCGGAAAAGCGGGCAGTTCAAGAAATCGGCAAAATCGCAAAATTGCCCAATCTGGTCCTCGAGGGTATTTTCAGCCACCAGGCCTGGGCCGACAACCCGCTGAGCGATTTTGCGAGTGTCCAGTTCGCCCGTTTTCAGAACTTCATCGGTGACCTGGAGCGGGCCGGTATGAAGTTCCCGCTCACGCATATTGCCAACAGTGCTGCCACCATCAACTTCCCTTCCATGCATCTGGACCTGGTGCGAATCGGGATCTCCCTTTACGGCCTCTACCCGGATGCGCAGATGGCGATTGACCCGAAAATCGAACTGCACCCCGCCATGCAGGTCAAAGCCAGGCTGGTCCATGTCAAGGAGGTCCCTGAGGGAACCCCGTTGAGCTACGGGTGTACCTTTACCACCGGACGGAACTGCCTCATCGGCACCGTGCCCATGGGCTATGCCGACGGCATTCCGCGAGCCCTGTCCAACAATGGCGAAGTCCTTGTCAGGGGAAAGCGCTGCCCCATCGCGGGTCGCATCTGCATGGACCAGTTCATGGTGGATTTGACTGGTTTGGAGAAGGTCCAGGTGGGTGATGAACTCGTCTTGTTGGGAAGGCAGGGAACTGAAGAAATAAGCGCCGATGAGGTGGCGGAAAAGGCGGGGACTATTTCCTATGAAATCGTCACCCGGATGTCCCGGAGGCTCCCGAGGACCTATTTGGACACATAACACCTTTATTATTTCCAGGTGAATGGAGGAAAAACCATGGAGAAAAAATCGTCTCTAAAGGCCGTATCCACCAATGAGGCACCGGCTGCCATAGGACCCTATTCCCAGGGGGTGGTCGCCGGCGATCTTCTTTTCATTTCCGGTCAATTGGCCCTGGATCCCCGGACCGGAGAGTTCGTAGAGGGGGATATCCTTTCCATGACCCACCGGGTGATCAGGAATGTCCAGGCCATCGCTGAATCCGTCGGTTCAGGTCTTGACAGAGTGGTCAAGACGACCATTTTTCTGGCCGACATGAACGATTTTGCCGCAGTCAATGAGGTCTATTCCCAGTATTTCAAAGGCGTCCTTCCGGCCCGGGCCGTGGTCCAGGCAGCGGCACTGCCTAAGGGCGGAAAAATTGAAATGGAAGCTGTTGTACATATAGCCTAGATGAGAGGCCATTGATGAATCCGGGCTCTATATGGATATTCGAGACAAACCGTATATAGAAGCCGACGATGTCCTTGCCCTGAATTTCATCAGGGATCCTGCAAGATACGCCTTCAGGAGATACTACCGAACCGGTCTGCGCTCGCATATCCTGGAAGTCCTGCGCCCGGAGGACCTGGAAAGAGAAAGACAAGGTGTCCTGAAGGGGAAGAACATCCACTTCCCAAGGGCCGTTTCTCTCAAGATGCTCAGGATATTCAGGGCTCGATTTAGAGATTTTCAGGAGGCCCTGGATGAAATCGGACGGGTCAAACTGATCTCGAGATACCTCGCCCCGAATCACGTGGCCAGGTCTGATGAATTCCTCGTGAGTTATGTAAGGGGAGACCAGGCTGACATTGTCCTCTGCGGGCTCCAGGACTATGTGGAAGGTGAAATCCTGGACCCATGGGGCCCCCTGGATGGTCAGATCCTTGGGGAACTGCTGACCCGCATGAATCCTGTGGAGACACAGGATCAAGCAGCAATTTTTTCAGAAAAGGTGAACCGGGCGAAAAGGGAGGTTGCGTCTTTCATCGGGAAAGTCAGAAAGATGATTGCGGAAGCTCAGCACATCCCGGACCTTGCCGGTGTAGGGAATCTCCTCCTGACCCCACGAGGCCATATCAGGCTTGTGGATATCAACAACATCTCTCCTGTTTCTTTCGATGGCGCCATTTTCAGGGATGACCGGGATTACCCGGTCTGCGACAAGTCCATCGAGGCCCTATCCCTTCTGGAGAGAAATATCCTGGGCCGGTCCGTCTCCGCAGAAGACCCCCTTTATGGCATTTTTCTTGAACCTTTAAGGATGAAGGCAGTCCGGGATCTGGTGATAACATTCCGGACCAACCTCGGGAAGGCCACCTATCCAATCCCATGAACATCCTGCTCGTCTACCCCTATTTTCTCGAAAAGCGTCTGCACACGGAAGATGTCGGCGCCGTGCCCATTGGTCTTTATTATGTGGCGGCATTGCTGAAAGACCATGGCCATGACGTTGAGATCCTGGATTGGCACCAGATGGACCGGCATCCCGGAGCCATGGAAGAGGCCATCAGGGAAAAGAAACCGGATGTGATGGGTTTTTCAGTGCTCCAGGCCAACCGATGGGGCGCCATAGAGATCGCACGTCTTGCCAAGAAGGTAAACCCCGGGATCACCACGGTCTTCGGGGGTGTCAGTCCCACGTTTCTGTGGGAACACTTCCTGAAAAACTTCCCGGAGATTGATTTCATCGTAACAGGAGAAGGAGAATATCCTTTTCTGCACCTGGTGCAATGGCGGGAACTGGGCAAAAAGGAAGAAGAACTCCCGACCATTCCCGGTCTTGCCTATCGCGCCGGGAGACAAATCCTTCGGAATGATCCCGGCCCACCCCTTCAGGACCTGGACGCACTCCCGGACCCCGCCGAATATTTCACGTTCCAGCACATAGCCTCTTCACGGGGTTGTCCCCGGCAGTGCGTCTTTTGCGGTTCGCCCAGGTTCTGGCACCGTACGGTGAGGTTCCACTCGGTCGACTATTTTGTCTCACAAATCGAAAAACTCCACCGGAAAGGGGTCTCATTCTTTTACGTCTCCGATGACACCTTTACCATGAAAAAAAGGCGGGTTGTGGCCATATGCAAAACGATCCTCGAGCGGAAAATCGCTATCAGCTGGGCAGCCATCTGCCGGGTAAGCGATGTGGATGAGGAAATCCTCTATTGGATGAGAAAGGCGGGTTGTGTACAGGTGAGCTACGGGGTCGAGAGCGGCTCTGAGAAAATCCGGCGCTTTCTTAACAAGGAAATCACAACGCCCCAGATCCTCAAGGCATTTTCAAGCACGGTCCGGATGGGAATCCTGCCGAGGGCCTATTTCATCTATGGCAATCCCGGAGAAACGGAAAAAACCATACAGGAAACCATTCATCTGATGGTGAAGATCAGGCCCTTGAGCGCCATCTTTTACATCCTGGACATCTTCCCGGGAACCGCCCTCTACGAACGCTACAAGAAGGCGACCGGGGCAACGGACGATATCTGGCTTGAGCGCATGGAAGATATCATGTATTTTGAGACCGACCCCTGCCTGAAAGGAGAGGATGTCCTGGCCTTTGGAAAAAGACTGCGGCAAACTTTTCACAAGGCCCTTCCGGAGTTCGCAGGCGCAGCAGCGCTGGTCGATCGAAAGGACCTCTACCCCCTTCACGCCGACTTTTGTTCCAGGCTGGCCTTGACCTTTACGAACGGAGATTACGCCCAGGTAGAGGAGATCCCAGCCAAGGATCAAATTGCCGAAAAGCTCTATGCACTGGCCCTGGGTTATCATCCGGACCACAGGGCCTACCTGGGCCTGGGGGTCCTCCTGCAAAGGAAAGGAGAATACGAAAGATCGGTTCAAATCCTGCAACAAGGACTCAGCCATTTTCCATCGAGTGAACAACTCCACATGTGCCTGGGAATTAGTCACATGAACCTGGGCCGCTTCAGGGAGGCGCTGTCTGGTTTTGAAAAATTCAAAGACGCCCCCGGCGCGACCCGTTTTATCGCAGCGTGCAAACAGGCCCTCGAAAAATAAAATGGCATCCCGCCGTGCCCCCTCGCAGCGGGATGCCTTTTATGAGCTCGATCTTATCAGAAAATCTGATGGCGTTTCAAAAAGCCTGGCCAGGGACTTCTTACAATGCCATCAAATCTTGCTGACGTTCTTTGCTACTGGTCCCCGGTCACTCTCTTCCACCTCGAAAATGACCTTTTCTCCCTCGGCAAGGGTCTTGAAACCGGTGCTGTTGATGGATGAATAATGAACGAAGATGTCCGGGCCGTTTTCCTGTTCTATGAAACCATAACCTTTCTTGTCGCTGAACCACTTCACTGTACCGTCTGCCAAAGTGTAAAACCTCCTTTCAAAAAAAACTCAAATGTTCCCAAGCCCAAGGTCGCCACTCTGACACACAAATACGTCACAACAGAGTAAAATCGACCCGCAGGGGTAGCCGGGCCACATTTTTCTAGAACTTAAGCAGTAATTTTCCCAAAGGTCAAGAAAATAAACAGCCCGTTCTAAGGTTGAACTGCCTGGAATTTCTTGACCTTGGCGACTTTTTTCAGATCCTTCACGTAGGCGTCTATGGCCTTCCCAACTTCCTGTTCCTTGAGAAAGCGATTCAACTTGTCCTTGACTTCCGCGTAGGCAAGTGTCTTTTCCGGTTTTTTGTCCGTCACCTTGATGAGGTGGTATCCGAAGCGGGTCACGACAATATCGCTGACCTCACCCGGTTTGAGAGAAAAGGCGACCTTCTCAAACGGTGGGACCATCTGGCCGTGACGAAAAAAGCCCAGATCGCCTCCCTTGGCTGCACTCGGTCCTTCGGAATATTTCTTGGCAAGCTTTCCGAAGTCCGCCCCCCCCAGGAGTTCCTTCTGAATCCCTTCAAGTTTCTTTCTGGCCGCGAGCTTCGTCTTTTCATCGGCCTTGGGATCCAGCTTGATCAGGATGTGGCTGGCGCGCACCTCTTCCGGCTTCTTAAACATCTGCTGATGTCCGTCGTAATAGGCTCTGGTCTCCTTGTCCCCAACGGAGATCTTTTTCAGGAACTTTCCTTCCACGAATTGCTGTATCGTCATTCCCTGCCTGATCTGCCGGCGAACATCCTGTTCCGACAGATGCATCTGTTCCATGGCGTTCTTGAAACCCTTCTCATCCGGGAATCGCTTTTTGAGGGTTTCAAGTTGCTTGTCAATAGCCGCGTCACCTATTTGGATCCCGTTTTTTTTGGCAGCCTGAAAAAGCAGCTCTCTGCCGATAAGGCTGTCCAGGACATTGCCTTCCAGTTGGGAAAGCTGGGGACCCGCAATGGATTTGCCCAAACGGCCAAACCGTTTTTTCACCACAACCATTTCTCGGTCAAGTTCTCCGCGGGTGATAATGGTGCCATTCACCTCTGCTACTTTTACATTGGGAGATTTCGATTCTTCAGCTCGCGCCTGGAGTCCGGAAACACAGACCCATAAGGCTGTTATCGCCAACCAGGCGATTAGGTTACGCTTTTCAAACATGATACTACTCTCCTTTCTAAGGGAGAAGCTTTCGGCAGGACCACCCGGGAGAAAACCCTTGATGACTCACAAACTCAACACAAGGCCTCTGCGACCAGTTCCGTCAAATCCTTCACCTTCAATGATATTTTTTTTCTTCTGACCCGCGAGGCAATGGTTCGAAGGCATTGCTGGCAGGAAGATACCACAGTATCGGCACCTGTTGTCAATATCTCATCTATTTTCATCTGGGCAACCTGGCCCGAGAGTTCGGGGTCAACCATTTCCAGGTTCCCTCCCCCGCCGCAACAGGTGCACGTTTCCCTGTTGTTGGGAAGCTCCACCAGCTGGACACCCGGAATGGCTTTGAGCACTTCCCGCGGGGGCTCGAAAACGCCGCTGTTCCTCCCAAGATCGCACGGATCGTGATAAGTTACGGTCGTCGGCAAACTGCTGAAGCGGAGGCTTTTCTCATGGATCAACCGGGACATCATCTCCGACGCAGACAGGATCTCCACATCGGTCCGGTAGAAATTTTTCCAGGTATGATAACAGGAAGGGCAGGTGAAGATGATCTGTTTGGCCCCGGTATTTTTCACCTTCTGCAGGTTGTGCTCCATGAGGGTCGCCATCTTTTCCGGTCTGCCCGCGCCCATGAGTGGATATCCGCAGCACCATTCCGCGCCCCCGAGTACGGTAAAATCCATTCCCGCATGCTCCATGATACGTACCATGCTGGCAGGTATCTTCTGGGCCATAGGGAAAAAGGAGGCGACGCAACCCACAAAATAGACCACATCCGCCCGTTTCTTTTCAAAATAGTGCTCCGGAAGATCTCCCAGGAGTTCCTGCCAGTCTCCCCGCTCCTCATTGTCCTCGTTGGAGATATTGTGCTCCGTTTCAAGATAGCCGGCAAGCTTCTCCGCTATCTTCGGATAGAATCCTTCATTCACCAGGCATTCCCGGTCTTTAAGAACCACATCTCTCGTCTTGACGGAAGGAAAGCAGGCCGCCGTACAGGCCCCGCACCCCAGGCAGCGAAAAATAGTCTTCTCGATGTCTTTACTCCAGTCGAGACGCCCCTCGATCAAGGCGCGGGTAATGGCATTGCGTCCCCTGGGCGAAGCGGGTTCTGTCTTGAGGACAAGGTAAATCGGGCAACTGGGCAGGCAGAAGCCGCACCTGCTGCACTTGGCCACTTCGTCGTAGGAGAGTTTTTTTAATTGGACCCTATTCATCTGAGACACGCCTCACACATGGCCAACGAATCGCCCGGGGGAAAAGATACCCTTTGGGTCCATGGCCTTCTTGACCCACTCCATGACCTTCAGATCCCCTCGCGCTGCACCCCAAACCGGCAGGTGTTTTTTCAATTCCGGTCCCGCGTGTTCCACTACCAGATTCCCTCCCAGACCATCCACGTGGGCGAGGAGTTTTTTCACCCAGCCCGGCCCGGCCGGCGAATCTTCCGCCCGGTCATTCCCCAGCTGGACAAGGATCCGGGTCACACCGCTTCCCGCCCGGGTGTATGACGCAAGGGGCACGTGATCGCCGATCCCTCCCGTTTCCACCCACTCCAGGACCTCGCGGTATCGGGAAAGGGGATAGTTGAGTTTCAGGCAGACCGCCTCGTCTCGATTTCCGGAAGAATCTGCTCCGGGTGAACCATAGAAACTCCAGAATTCCCGATGGCCGTCATCATCCAGGTACATTTTTTCCACGGCACCTGCCCCATCCGCCAAGGTCTCCACCTCTGTTTTCATACGGTCCACCGCCTCTTCGGTGCCTTCAAAAGCCGCCACCACTCCGAAGCATCCTTTGTTTCCCTGTTCGGGCCATTTCACGGAAAGGTCGTAGCAGGCTCTCCGGTTCAGGATTTCCATTGCACACGGTACCAACGGCCTGGCAAAGACGGCATCAACACACGCGGCAGCTTCTTTCAATCCCGGAAAGACAAAGAGCCAGGTACCGCTCCTTTCCGGCAGGGGAAGCAGCCGGAGGGTCATTTCGCACAGAACCCCGAGGGTCCCCATGGAGCCGATTATGAGCTTGCATAAATCGTACCCTGCAACATTCTTGACCGTTTTTCCACCCATCCCGATAATCTCACCGGTGGGTACCACATGGCGCACTCCCAGGACAATATCCCTGGGAAGGCCGTAAAGGAGACGCCTTGGGCCACTCGTGTTGGCTGCGATAATGCCCCCTATGGTCGCCCTGTTTCCTGCGGAGGCATCAAGGGGAACAAAGCATCCCCTGTTTTCACGCAGAGAACAGACGCTCTCATCCGATTCCTTCCCCCCATCCTCAACAGGGACATAACACCGGTTCTCCTCGCCGGCCAGTGTTTTCTGGAGATCAAACAACCGCACACCTGCCTGGACTGTGACCGTCAGGTTCCCGGGATCAATATCAATGACCCTGTTTAACCGCTCCGTACAAATGACCAGATCGAGGCGGGAAGGGATTCCCCCTTTTCCCATCCGTGTACCGCCGCCCCGGGGAACCACGGAAAGATTCTCCCAGCAGGCAACCCTGACGATCGCCGACACCTCTTCCACCTCACCGGGGAACAGCACCGCCCGAGGAATCACGCCGTCCACGGCATAGCGTGAACAAGCCTCAGGATCGGTCCACAGGTGATCTCTTCCTATAATATCTTCAAATTTCCGCATATTTCGTCACACATTTCCGCGTCAGGATGGTGCAGCAGGAATCACCTTGCCCGGGTTCAGAATGTCCCGGGGGTCCAGGGCGTGCTTGACCCGGCGCATGGCATCGAAATCCGCCTCTGAAAAGATGAGGGACATTTCCTCTAATTTTTCAATCCCGATCCCGTGTTCGCCGCTGATCGTCCCGCCTGCCTCGGCACATATTTTCAGGATTTCAGAAGAAGCGGCATCGGCAGCTGCCAATTCCTTTTCATCCCTTTCATCAAACAGGATCAGGGGATGAAGATTTCCATCACCCGCGTGAAAGACATTCCCGATGACCAGATCATATTTTTCCCCCACCTCGAGGACCTTGTTCAGCACTTCAGGCAACCTGGTGCGTGGGACGGTCCCGTCGCAAACCATATAGCTGGGTCGCAGCCTCGACATTGCGCCAAAGGCTCCTTTTCTGCCGGCCCACAACCTTGCCCGCTCCTTGTCGTCTCTCGCCACCTGGATTTCCCTCACTCCGTTCGCCTTGCAGATTTCCCTGATCCTCCCCGCCTGCCGTTCCATCCCATCCCGGAGCCCATCCAGTTCAATGATAAGCACGGCAGCCGCATCAAGAGGATAGCCCGCATGGACCGATTCCTCGACCGCGCGCATAACCACATGATCCATCATTTCCAGTGTGGCGGGAATGATCCCTTCGGCAATGATGGCAGACACGGTATTGCCTGCATCTTCAATGCTGTCGTAAATGGCCAGCATGGTCTTCACGGCCTCCGGGGTACGGAGGATTCTCAAGATCATTTTGGTCACCACGCCGAGGGTTCCTTCGCTCCCCACCAGGAGGCCCAGCAGATCGTAACCCGGATTGTCCTGGGATTTGCCCCCCAGGCAGACAATACTCCCGTCATGGAGGACGACTTCAGCGCCCAGCACGTGGTTGGTGGTCACGCCGTATTTCAGGCAATGGGGCCCCCCGGAATTTTCCCCCACATTGCCCCCAATGGTCGACACCTTCTGGCTGGCGGGATCAGGGGCATAGGTGAAACCCTCCTTCAGGAGACGCCCCTGCAGGTCCAGCGTAATCACGCCGGGTTCCACGGTCACGGTGCGATTGGGAATGTCAATCTCGAGGATACGGTTCATGCGGGAAAGATGGACCACGATGCCACCCCGGATCGGGATGGTTCCCCCGCTCAAATTGGTGCCTGAGCCACGGGCGATAATCGGAACTTTCTCTCCGTGTGCCAGGGCGACCACCCCCGCAACCTCCTCCGTGGAACCGGGCAGGACCACCACGTCCGGCATGCCCCTGCCGAGGGATGCATCATACCCGTAAAGGGTCATATCCATGGGAGAATGGAGGACATTCGAAGAGCCGACGATCTCTTCCAGGCCGCCAATGAGGGACATCCTATCCATGGCCTATTCCTGGCGGTAAACGGCTGAAGCAGCTTCCAGGGCACCCGATTTGACCGTTACGCCTTGTGACTTCAGGATTGTTTCCAGTGCCGAAAGAAAGAGAAAAACGTTTTTCTCTCGCGCGGCATGGCCCATCAATCCCACACGCCACACCTTCCCGGCCAGTGCGCCCAATCCACCACCGATTTCAACACCGAAGTCCGCCAACAGGGTCTTCCGGACCTTCCCATCATCGGCCCCTTGCGGAATACAAACGGTGTTGAGCATGGGCAGCCTTTCGGCCTCCGGGACCAGCATGGAAAGACCCATGGCCTCCACACCCGCCACCAGTGCCCGGTGATTCACCCGATGCCTGGCAAAACGTTTCCTCAGGCCCTCTTCAGCAATGATGCGAAGGGCCTCTCGAAACCCGTAAATCATATTGATGGGGGCCGTGTGGTGGTATTTCCGTTCAGCACCCCAGTAACTGCTCACCATGCTCATGTCCAGATACCAGCTCACCACGGGCGTCTTCCTCTTTTCAAGCGCCTTCAGGGCAATATCACTGAAAGAAACGGGTGAAAGGCCGGGGGGGCACGAGATGCATTTCTGGGTCCCGCTGTAGGCCGCGTCAATGCCCATGTCGTCAATGGCCACCTCCATACCGCCAAGGGACGTCACCATGTCCACCAGGAACAGGGCACCACTATCCTTGGCTATGGCGGAAAGATCATCCAGGGGCTGGCAGACACCGGTTGAGGTCTCGGCGTGGACCACGGCAAGGACCTTCGGGTTCCTTCCTTTCACCGCCTCCCGGACCATTTCCGGATCGATGGCACGGCCCCACTCGGCATCTATGCGAATGAGTTTTCCGCCAATGCGGTTCACAATGTCGGCCATCCTGGACCCAAAGACCCCGTTGACGCAGACCACTACCTCGTCGCCGGGCTCAACCAGGTTTACAAAGCAGGTCTCCATCCCGGCGCTTCCGGTTCCGGAAACCGGTATGGTCAGGGCGTTTTTTGTCTGGAAGAGGGACCGCAAGAGCTGCTGGGTCTCATCCATCACAGCAAGGAAATAAGGGTCGAGATGCCCGATACAGGGGGCCGACATGGCCTGAAGCACCCTGGGAGGGACATCACTGGGCCCCGGTCCCATGAGCGTCCTCTGGCCCGGATCGATATCTTTGAACTTTTCTGCGTTTAATACCATTGGTTGTAACCTCCATAGGTTTGTATTTTGTTAAAAAAGGCTCCGAAGGCCCTTTCTGAGTTGTAACCTCTGTTTTGAGGCCCGGAGAGTATAGGTTAGCAGGGCCGGGTTGTCAAGAAATGGTCACCGATCAGCCGTCAGCCGTTCTTCAGCGATGCGACCGGCCGCCAATCCCGTGGAGAACGCCTCTCTTTCTGCCAGCTCGAAGACCTGATGGAGGGCCTGACGTACGCTCCCAACGACCTCCCTCTCAGCGCGATCACTCCCCCAGGCAAGGGTTTCCATGCCGAGGATGGCCATGGCCCCACCCACATTGATCACATAATCGGGTGCATACAGGATGCCTCTGGCCCGAAGCCTTTCAGCGTCTTCAGGGGCGGCCAGCTGGTTGTTGGCACCTCCCGCAACGATGCGGCATTTCAGCCTGGGAATGGACGTCTCATTGAACAATCCGCCGAGGGCACAGGGGGCAAAGATATCGCATGGTGTCTCGAAGACATCCTCACTCCTGATAAATCGCAAGCCGAGTTCATCTCTGCACCGAAGGATGGCGGCCTCGTCTATTTCATTGAAAGCCACCTCCGCACCGGCTTCAAGCAACCGGTCGATCAAGGGACCCCCAACACCGCCCGTTCCCTGGACGAGCACCTTGCGACCCGATAGGGAATCCTCCCCGAAGAGGTGTTCGCAGGCCGCTTGAATACCGGTGAACACGCCCAGTGCCGTATAGGGGCCCGATGAACCGCTTCCGCCGGCATCGGGTGTGCAGGCAAAGACGTGCGGGGCGCCGGTCTCTGCAATGACATCCATATCTTCTGAACACGTGCCGACGTCGGGCCCTGTGGAAAACAGACCGCCGAGCTGATGGATCAGCTTCCCGTATCGATGCAACAATCCCGGACGGGAGTGTTCCGCAAAATCGTGAGGCAAGGCGATAACGGCCTTCCCGCCACCCCATGGCATGTCCGGAACGGCATACTTGTAAGCCATCCCCTTTGCCAACCTCATACCGTCCAGAAGGGCCTGCCTGACTTCCGGATAGGCTTTCATGCGCGTACCACCTGCGGCCGGCCCGAGGCGGGTAGAATAAATGGCGATGAAAATCCAGGCCCCGGTGGGCCTGTCATACTGCACAATCACGGTCTCGCCTTCCCATGCCTTGATCAAGGATTCCATAAAATTTCCATCTCCCTTTCGATATTCACTCAACCATCTGTCGACAATGGGTCTCTTTCGCCAAAGAGATGACCACAATGGAGAGAATCGACAATGCAATCATCAGAGCGAATGCGGACCGGTAGGCGCCAAAATCGTAGACCCTCACGCCGTTTTCCAGCACGCCTTTCCAGTTCTTGTCAAGTACCCAGCCCATGGCCGGCTGAAGCACCATAGGTCCGCTCATGACGCCCATGTTACAGACCCCGGTTACGGTACCCGCAAGGGATCTCGGCACCGATTCCTTGACAAAGGCAAAGCCGAGGATCATGCCGGAGGAGGAGACACCCACAAGGGTGATAAGGGATGTCAGCACCCACAGGGGCAGATGGGGTACAAGGAGCATTACACTCCACCCTCCGGTTGCCAGCAGACAGCCCCACATATACAGGGGTTTTCTGCGGCCGATCCTGTCCGAAAGGGCACCGATAATGGGTCCTGTGCCGGCCCAGGCCACCAGGAGCGTGGAGGTCAAGGCCGCACTCTTCGTGGGTGTCAGCCCATATTGAGTCGTCAGAAAGGGGATCCCCCACAGACCGGAAAAGGCCAGCAACGGACCCACCACGCCGCTTGGAGCAATGGATAGCAGCCAGGTATTGGGGTAGCGAAACACCCTCAACAGATCGGAAAGTACAAACCCGGAAGCAGGGGAATCGGAAGCAGAGGAAGGAACGAAGCTCAGATGGCCCCTTTCCCCAGGGTCATCCCGCACCACGACCCAGATAGCAACGGCCATTGCCAATGTGACGCCGGCCGAAAAGCGCATGACCGGTCTCCATCCGAAAGAATCCACCAGTATCCGGAGGGGCACCCCCGCAGACACGGCCCCGACAACACCGCAAAAGAGCGCCAACCCACTCGTCATGGCGTAACGCCGGGGAGGAAACCATTGGATCGATAGTTTGAGAAGAGAAACCCAGGCCACCCCTACCGACCCCCCAATGAGGAGGCGCCCTGTGTTGGCGAGGAAAGTGCTCGAGGCCGAAGCGAAGAGGAAACCGCCCAAGGCGGCAATGAAGGCGCCCGCCGTCAGCAGTTTCCTAGGACCCCAGTAGTCGGCGAGAATGCCTGTGGGGATCTGCATGAAAACATAACTGTAGAAATAGAAAGCGGAAAGATTCCCCAGGGCGGCCCCCCCGATCTTAAAATCGGCCATCAGGTAGTCGGTCAATACGGCCGGAGCTACTCGCTGGTAGAAACCGCTCAGATAGAAAAGCGCCCCCAGCCCCCACACAATCCAGGACAGGGAGGCGGGCGGATACGTTTTCTTGTCGGGTTTATTGCTGAACGGGATGGAAGCGTTAATCATTCCCATTGCCCTATCTTGCACCTGAAAAGGGACACCCCCCCTCAACACCCTCTTCCATGATTTCGAAAGTCGCCTCCATGAACTTCTCAAATTCCTCCCGCCTGGCCGGATCCATCTCTTTGCTGGGGAAGGCCACGATCCGGCCGCAGGAGGGGCACCTGAGGATCGAACCATCTTTCTCACTTATCTTATAGGCATGACCGCAATGGCATTCATAGTTCCGATCGTGCATTCATTCCTCCCTTTAAAGCACTCGACAACCGCGTCGTCCCACTCAGAAGTGTTTAGAAAGCATCTAGAGTGTCAGGCTCGGTTCCACTTCGTCGCTCATACGCCGCTACGTTTGGATTCATCTCTTTCCGAACAACCGCTTGAGTAGATCCGTTGTCCGTTTCGCAGGGTTTTTCCTTATAGCAGCTTCCTCCCGGGCCAGATAGTAAAAAATGCCGTCCATCCCTTTTTCGAGCACATAATTGGTCATGTTCGCCTTGATATCCGGCACAAATGGCAGGGCGCGATATTGCCCCATGACCTTGTCGTAGGCCTTGATCGCACCGACCTTTGACATGCCCTCATCGACAACGGGACGCATCTCTTCAGACAGGGCCGGCGTCATTTTTTTCCTGAAATATTGCGTTGCGGCATCATCGGGTCCTTTATAAATAGCCTTGACATCTTCAAAGCTCATTTCAGAGATGGACTGCCAGAAGAGCTTTTTTGCCTTGGGGGTCGCTGCTTCCGCAGCCCGGTTGAGTTTAAGTTCCAGATCGTCCAGCAGACCCGATTTACCGACCTTGCTCAACATGGACTTGATGGTCTTGAATTTCTTGGGCAAAGGGATGTGGATGGATGGATCATTGTTGAAGCCGTTAAGACTCCCCAATTGCCCCACAACATTTTCGGTGCCCACGCGAAGGGCATCCTTGAGTCCCGCCCCGATTTCGCTGATGCTAAGGCTATCCTTTTCTTCACCTCCTGTCACGCTCTTGAGGGCTTCCACCCCCTTTTCCCACCAATTGCTTCCGGCCTGTGAGATCCCCGGCAAAAGTACCAAACATGCCAACATCGTTCCTGCAAGAATCAAAGTATGCCATTCTGTTGTTTTTCGAACTCTTTTTTCCATCATTTTCCTCCAGCTGACTTAAGATTTATCAGCGCTTTTTCGCCATTTCCACAGCCCTGTATCCTGAAACAGGCTTGCCACAGATGGGGCATTTATCTTCGGGAAGTTCTGTGAGCGTGGACCCACACGTCCCGCAGACGAAATAGGTGGCCTGTTTTTTCCTGAATTTCATTTTGAGCAACCAGAAAAAGCGCCTTGTGCCCGCCTCGAGTTTCCTGATCAATCCGCGATGCTGCTTCTCCGCCTGCCAGGCATAGTTCAGAAACCGGATAGCCGTCTCGTTGCCTTCCGGAGTTATCTCTTTGATAATACTGGGATATTCATGATCAATTTCTTTAATCTCTTCCGCAGAGGCCTTGTGGAGATTTTCTTTTGTACTTGAAATTTCCAAGTCCTGCCTGGGTATGTCCTTCACCTCCACGCCCAAATCATCCAAAATCCTTCGGCAATTCTTTGCATGGATGGATTCCGACACGGCCATTGCCCGGAAAAGATAGGCGATATTGGGATGTTTTTCAATCACCGCCTTCTCGGCAAAAGCGCGATATTCCTGCGCCGTATGTCGTTCGCTTTTGTACCGTTCCAGGAGCACCCTTACGGTCTTCGGATAATTAGACAAAGTTTCGGCAGCCACCGGCGCTGCAACGAAAAAGATCGTCGAGAACAAATAGATTGTGATGAGTATCCTGAATATCATCAACACCTCTTGCCACGGGGATGGTTTCTTCCCCTAAGATGAAAAAGATTCGTGTCCACCAACCACCGGCGGCCGGATATCTCGAACGGCGTTTAGTCCCGCTTCGACCGCTCCAGTTTTATCGTTACGAGATTGTGGGGGTCCGGGCATTGCAGTTCGATGGTATCGCCCTCCCACCAAGGCAGGCTTCCTCCAAATTGAAAGGTGGAGAGGTTGGGAAAGATATCATGATAGAAGAAACCGCAGAGCCCACCGGGATTGTGACAGCTTATCTCAAACGTCTCTCCCACCTCGTGCCCGGCGCTGCAGCTCCCCTTGACCCCACTGATGGTGGCCGTCATCCTGTAACCGATACCTGGATCTTTTGCCATGGTCATGTTCTCCTTTCCTGACCTATAAAAGAATACGATTTCTCAGGGAACGTGACTCACCCGCCGCGATGACCCTGATGGCCGGCCTGCCCCGCACGGGGCACTTGTTTTCACAAATACCACACCCGACACACTGCTTGAGATCCACCAACGGGACCTGAAATTCGGTCTGCTTCCCCTCACGTGAACGCGATCGGTCCTTTTTCAGGTAGATAGCCTTTGGGGACGTGGGGCAATGCTCCTCGCAGACAATACAGGGGGCGTTTCCCGACCAGGGCAGGCACCTCCCCCTGTCCACATAGGCGGACCCGATCCTGATGGGTTTCCCAATCTTTTCTCTTACCGAGATCGTCCTGATGGCCCCCGTGGGACATTCACTGGAGCAGAGGGTGCAGGTATATTCACAGTAACCCATGGCCATGATAAGCCGAGGGCTCCAGAAACCCGCCATCCCTGCCTCTCCCAGGGTGGGGTTGATCACGTTCGTGGGACAGACCTTCATACAGAGCCCGCATCGCTGGCAGAGGGTGAGAAAGGCCTCCTCCTCCAGGGACCCGGGCGGTCTTATGAGCCTGGCATCGGTTGTTTTTGCAGCCCGGCCGTCCAATTTTCCCAAAAAGGGAATCGATACCCCCGCGATTAGGCCACCGAGGACCGCACGCCGCCCCATATCCGGTCCTTTGTTCCCTCCAAAGAACCAGCCCACCCGAAAGGCGAGGGCATCCTCAGGGCAGACTGCGATGCAATTGAAGCAGGTAATACATTCTCCGCTTTGCCATGTCAGCCCCGGTTCGGGCGAAGCGGCCCCCTGGCAAATACTGGTGCACCGTTTACAGTCGGTGCATTTCTCACCGTCCTTTTCGAGCCTGAGGAGGCTCATCCTCGAACACAGCCCAAGGAGTGCACCCAGCGGACACAGGAATCGGCACCAGAATCTGGGCCTGATACGGTTCAGGAAGAGGAGCACCAGAAAAAGCAGACCCATGAACCATGCCATGCGATAAACCTGCGGCTCATAGCCGAAAACCGGTGCCATTAGAATCTCGGCCCCATAACTGAGGAGGTTGAGGATTTTGGTATGACTATCGGCCAGCGCATGAAAAAGGCTGTTCAGTGCAACGCCTACTCCGGGGAGGAGGGCCAGGGCAATGGAACGAAAAAGGAAAGAAATGGGATCCAGAAGCCCTGAAAGGTTGAGACCCAGGACCGCACTCACCAGGAGGGTGAACAGTAGAAAGTACTTGATCCGCTGGCCAGGGCTCTTCTGGCTGGCCTGAATCCGTCGAGCGCTTCTGAGGGAGGGCCTGAGGGAGCCCACCAGGTGGTGAATCGTGCCGAATGGACAGATGAATCCACAGAAGAGGCGACCGAAAAGCAGCGTAACCAGGAGGATGAGAACGCCCCAAAAGAACCCTCTGATGAGGTGGTGGCCTGAAAACAGTGAAGTTACAACCACCAGGGGATCCAACTGGAAGAAGAATCGCACCGGCCGGTCGAGACCCAGGTTCTCCCCGGTGGAAAAAACTTCGGAATACTGTTGATAGGCCTCCTGGGGAAGGCGGCTTTCCACGAGGAGGAAAAGGAACAGCAGCAGGAAGAAGGCCTGGCTGATCCTTCTTATCCGGACCAGGTTTCTTGCCTTCATACGGAGACCTTTTTCTGTTCCAGTTCCTTGAAATCGTACGTGCCGAGTCCCCCCTTCCGGCCAATATTCAAAAAGCCAAGGTCTTCGGGCCGCTTTCCAAAAAGCAAAGCGGCCTTACCGTCTGCCGCCACCGGATCATCGCTCAAAATCAGGACATTTTTCCTGGCCACGTATTTCTCGCTTCCCCCTGAAGGGCCGTTCCGTGTCATGATGCGAATGGCATCAATGAGCGTCATAGTGGGTTTAAAGAAGTGTGCCAGATCGACAATGCTCCGGTTGATGTCCTGGTGAAGAGACCACCTGCTGCCGCCCACACCGCCGATCCAATTCTTCATGCCCAGTGTAAGCCCACTCAGGGAGTGGTGTTTGGCAACGGGGAGATTGATGAGCTTGTCCGCCTCCACCAGGGGTGAAAATACGGGCCATACATCCAGCCGACTGCCCCTGAGTTTCATTTCCCGCATGAGGGAAGACCGGGGAAAAACAAGATCAGCGCCGGTCTGCCTGGCCACGGCCCCGACCCCTGTAAGAGCGAAACACCGCCTGGCGTCATGGATGGTGTGATCTGCGATACGGACCTTTTTGGCACCCGCCTCCTGGCAGAGTTCGATAACGGCCTTCAGGACCTCGGGGTTTGTCGTGGCCGCGAGTTGAGGGGGCCTGGCCCAGGAGATATTCGGTTTAATGGCCACCACGTCCCCCCTGGAAACAAACCGTCCCATGCCGCCGGCGGCCTCAAAAACCTGTTCCACCAGGTTTCTTATGGAATAACCTTCATGGATGCCCGTTCCCTCCACCAAGAACCCGGAAGGTTTCAGCCCGGCCTTGGCAGATCTGGAGAAGCCCAAAGGTCCTGCAAACGCAGTCCCCAAGGCCAGGGATCCGGCAAGACCGAAAATTTTTTTGACTGCCTCTCTCCTGTCGATTGAATCCTGTAACCACATGGTTCCCTCCTTTCCCCGGTGAGTGCTCCATGATGAAAACAACATGGAAATACGGCCTCATAACGCTAAGACGCTTTTCCACAAAAACTGTGGGGAAAGACGGTTATATCTGGGCCAGGGGATGTCGCTCTGCCTCGCAGATCACGTCTTTGACCCCGGGCACTGCTCTAACAATTTCCAGGACACCACCTACCGTGCGCATGGGATTAATCAACCCCGTTATTTTCACAACTCCCGTCTCGGGGACCTCAAAAAACAATTCCTGGGGATTGACATTGTTTTTCAGGATCGCAGCCTCTACTCTTTTCAGAAGCGACAATTTTTCCATTGCCTCCAGGGCGGTCAGGCTGCACTCCTGAATCTCCCGGGTCTTGGCCATTGCCATTACCTGTGCTGCGGCTGAATTCAGGCCGATCTTGTCCACGTTGATAATGGCATCGTAAAGGCTTATATCATTCCAATCCAACTGAAAGGAAAATTGCATAAACCCCTTCAGATCACTGTCTCCTTTTTCGATCAGTTTTTTGGCGTCTTCTTCCTTGATCTTTTCCTGTTCCACAAGGCGTCCGATACGAAAGGTTTCAGAGGCATGGATACGCAAGTGAAGGGCACATCCAAAATCTCCCAGAAAATAGGGAGCGCCATTCCCGCATATGATTCCTTCACCGTGCCGAGCCACCTCGTAGACGGCCGCCGCCATCAACTCCAGATATTCAGCCGGTCTTCGTTTCAAGAGACGGGTCAAGAGCCCCGGCGCCGTCTGGTCAAAGCTTTTCATGTCTTCAGATGAAAAGCCCATGCCCACGGCCTCTTCCTGGATTCGGTCGTCATCATAAAGCACCATACCAAGCTCTTCAGCAACGCGCCTGGCAGTGGCCATTCCCCCGCAGCCGATACCCGTTGTGATGGTAATGAGTGACATCTCCTTACCTCCTTTTTAGCCCTTCCTCGTATGAAACTTCACGCCAAAGTTTCTATCCTTGATTAGACTGGCAGCTTCGGCCAGCGGCGCCGCTTACATGGGATAAAAATGGTTTGCCGCAAAATAGTCTCCTTTGAGTTGATCGAGCTGTTCTTCAAATGCATGGTAGTGGTCCTCCTCCCAATCGGCCAGCTCCGTAAAGAAGGCTTTGGCTTCCGGGAGATCCGCCTTTTCCGCACAGGACCGATAGTACTTCATGGCCTCAAGCTCCAGTTTCATCCCGATGGTCAGGGCGGTCACCTCAAAGTGACTCTCTTTGATCCTCTTCTTGATTTCATCACTGAAAATAGGGCTTCCGGCATGTTGAAACCCTTTTTTTGTGAGTTTCTCTTTCCGGTCGTACTCCCCGCTTTGGAGCACGGATTTGTATTGATGACGCAGGTATTTGAAGTGGCCCATCTCCTCATCGGCCATTCGGGAAAAGGTCTTGTTGCCCAGGGGGTTGTTTGTATTCTCGGCCGCGGTTTTGTAAAATGTGTGGCCTGTCAACTCCGCTTCCATGGCCGTTTTCAGGCCTTCCAGGATTTCTTTGACACGCTTCTCCATTGATTTCTCCTTTTTCAGCCAGGACTGATGGCTTCGTAAAAAGTTGGTTGATGCCGCAAGGGCCAGCCTATGAACAACGAATGGGCACCGGACCTGACAATCTTTTTCAGACGCTTTCTCAACACCCCGGAACTACCCGACTTGTTTGTGCACGTCCAAGTCCCTGAGTTGCCATCGAGCGAAGAGAAGCAACGTGACGAACATGAAAAGGAAATACCAGGGGAACCACGCGAAGGACTTTATAAATATCACATTTTCCAGGCCCTGTCCAACAAGGTCGGGAGTCCTTCCTTGAACTCGGGTCCGAAGGGCCCCAAGCAACAGAGAGTAAAAGACGCCGATGAGCCCATAGGCCAGATTGAGTGACAACCCCTTGAAACTCAGTACGGTGGCCCGCTGGCTGGAACTTGTCATCCGGTTCAGGTAGTGACTGACAAAGAAGTTCAGAAAATAGAAGACACTGTAAAGCACCACCAGGGGGGCCAACCCCACGAAAGGCAGAAAAAAGGTCGTGCCCAACAATCCGCTGAAAGTCAGCACCGCCATGACCCCCAGATTATAACCTGGGCTTCTATGTTCCGCAAGCCTTCTCGCAACGCGCGGGATGAAGAGCCCCAAAACGGCCAACCCGGACCCGATCAATCCGAAAGAAGCCTCCGGCAGTTCGATGAGCCTGTAGTACTGGCTACTGAGCGTGACGATCATCCGGATGATATGATCAAAAACGACTGCTGTTGTAATGATCACCAGGGCAAAGGGGGTTTTAAGTATCCAGCCGCCCGCCCGGAGAGTCACTTTCAGGGCCTGGAGAACAGAACCTTCAAGATTCCCATCTGCGGCTTTCTCTCCCCCGTCCCGCACAGGGACCTCCTTCATCCTCAAAGTCGTAATGAGTGTCATGACGGCCATGAGAAGCGTGAGAAAGAGCGGAAACCGGAGCGTGACACCCTGGGTCATGGTTGTTTTCACTCCGAGCCAACCGGCGACTTTTCCCATGAGGGCCGGGTCATAAACCGCTGCACCCACGCTCATGGCCACGATGAAAGCGATGGATTGAAAACGCATCTGTGTTTCCAGGACCCGACCCCAATCCCTGATGTCGCCTTCCGCCTTCAGCGCATCGTAGGCCAGGGCCTCATCCGCACCGCTGGCCGCGGCCTCTGCCGTTCCACTCAGCACCCGGTTGGCCAGAAACAGGATGAACAGCACGCGGGCGTCTCCTCTGGGGGCAAAGCAGAGCAGCGCAATTTCAGCGACCATAAGAACGCCCGTACTGACCAGGAGGTTTCTCCGTCCGATGATATCGGCAAGCGCACCGGAGGGTACCTCCACCACGACAATGGTGAGGGCCCAAACCACATTGAGGAGGGCAAACTGTTCGAGTGTCAGCCCGAAATCGAGGAAAAGGATGGTGAAGACCGGATAATAGAATCGCGCATTGAAAAAGACCCGAAAGGCGATGAAAAGGCGAATATTATTAATCTGATAGATGGACTTTTTGAGCACGTTACCTTCCGAAAAGAATGCTACTCGTTCATCTTGCAGGTCAGAAACCGTGGGTCAAAGACCGATCCGATCAGGAGGACACGATCGAAATATGCTGCCACACTCGAGCCGGAAAGAGGGCTCCCATTATTTAGATAGACCTCCTCCACCCGGTCGTGGCCCGGTCCCCGAAGCGTGACCCTGAGCACCTGACTCGGTGATAACCTGTCCGGATCCTTGGAGTACTTGACAAAGGTCAGGAGCTTGGGGTGTGCGCCGACCCACAACCTTCCCTCTTCATCCACCTCAATGTTATCGGGTCCCGTGGCAAGTTCGACGGCACGCCTGAAATGGAGGGATCCCGTCCGTGGATCTCTGTCATAGACCGTGATCTTGTGACCAATGGTGGATGCGACATAGACGCGTCTCCCGTCCGGACTCCTGTTGATGCCGTTCGCGTATTTCAATCCCCCCGCCACCTTCCGGAAATGGCTGCCGTCATAATAGAGCACATTGGACCGGGCCAACTGCAGGTATTCTTCCAGGGCCCGCCCCAGTTTCGATTGATTGCCGTGGTCATTGGTCACATAAAACTTCCGTGGTCCAACCGGCAGCACATCATTTGGGCTGGACATCAGGCTGCCACTCACTGATTCGCGGTGCACAAGCCGCCTTCCATTGAAATCAAAGATCTCCACAAATTGCCCTTCCCGCGTGTGATTGACAACGAAAAGTGAGACAGTCCCTTTTCGAGAGTTATAAAGCCCTATGCCGACAGGGTGAAATGGTTTCTGAAATCCCTCGGTCAGATTCACAATACGGGGAAAATCGGAAGTGATGGGATAACCGAAAATGGCACCCTGCCGCCCTTTATCACTCTGGAACCGGAGCCTCCTGTCATCTGAGGAAATAAACGCCATCCCGGTCAGCGGATGGATGGTGATGTCTTCAGAACTTTGCACCCCCTTTACGACAGTTATCCGTCCCGCGAAGTGGGGTCGGATTTCCCTGAACTCCCCGGCATCCCTGAAAGTCTTGAAGCCCATTATTCCGGCAACAACAATCAAGACGATGGAGACAATGATAATAATCTTGAATACTTTCATAAGGTTATCCGCCAACTTCTTCAAAATCGGGAATCGGGAAAATGAGTTCTTGAGTCACCAGCCGCAGTTCACATCTTGGCCAACGATTATCACCCATAAAGGCTAAATATGCCATAGAAAACTTGCGGGTTTGGGTTAGCCCGCTCTATGGGAAAAAGTCCCGCCGCATGGACAAACCTTCTTGGTTTTCAGCCGGATAACCCCATGCCATTCCGGTCTGATCTCTTGAACCACCCATGTTTTCAATACCTCTTTCTATGATTGAGCGAAGCAAATGGGCATCTTTCCCTTTGGTCTTTGTTATTATGGTGGATTAATTTGCTTGACTTTTCCAAACAGTTTCTTATGATGACCACGATCGAAAGAGGTTTGCCTTAATTGGCGGGGCGGTTTCTTGCTGAAGGAAAGATCCATTTACCTAAAGTGGCGGCCTGCAGTTTGAAACCATGAGATTTTTTTTAGTAAGGAGGGTGTCACTATGGCAAATGGCGTTGTAAAATGGTTTAACAGCAGCAAAGGCTTCGGTTTTATCGAACAGGAAGATGGTCCGGATGTATTTGTTCATCACTCAGCAATCAACGGAACCGGCTTCAAGACGCTTGATGAAGGCGACCACGTTACCTTTGATATTGAGGAAGGCGCGAAAGGCCCTGCTGCAGCCAATGTAACCGTCGTTTAGTTCACACCGCTTTCCACTTACGAAAAGGGTATTCCATCGCATGATGAGGGAATACCCTTTTTGTTTTGACGATATTCCCCAAGAAAACTGTCACGTCCGGCCCGATATCAACGGGTTATTTCTTGTCCTTCAGCAGAGCATCCAGCCCGGCAAAGGCTTTGTGGGTGGAAGGCGGTATTTTTTCGCCGCCCGGCTTGGGGCCTCCATACCATTCGGCATCCAGATACCGCGAGTGTTCGTTGTCATGACAGTAGATGCACAGCAGTTCCCAGTTGCTGCCGTCAGGCGGATTGTTGTCATGGTTGTGATCTTTGTGATGGACGGTCAGTTCCTGAAGTTTCCTGCCCTCAAACTCACGTCCGCACCGAGCGCAGACCCATGGAAAGAGCTTGAGGGCCCTTTCCCGATAGGTCTTTTCCCGGCGCTCCTGTTCGCGCCGGGCCTCTGCAATAGTCTTGTCCATTCAGAAACCTCATTTTTGATTTTCTTTTCCGCCATCTGGTTACATTATTTCTGCTCGACACCCCAGCGAAACCACGCCACACCCGGATTCCTTGTATCAGAGAGATTCCAGATCATCTTCCCGCAGGAGTCTCCCGCAGGCCGGACAATCGGTAATTTCCTGATTCTCTGAATCATGAAAACGGTGAGTCCATTCCTCTCCGTTCCATAGGAACTCGATCCAGACTTCATAACCACATTGGCAGTAACCGGGATTGCTGTAGACCATAATAAAGAATCAGATCATGTTACGAAAAAGGGCATCAAATGAACAGTATTAATTTGATAACCATCTCGCAGGATTTTCTTTAACGACTTTACAAGAAAGCTATATTTTTTCAAGATCAAGTCAAAGATTCCGGACTTTGAGCGTGAGAAACCAATAAGTTACGCGGAGATACACACATGGTACGCCGCACAAAGGGTTCATCCTCCGCACCCTCCGTCGAGAATCTTGTGATCGACCCTCGAGAGGGCCAATGTCCCCATATCCCGGTTGGAAACCCATCGATAGGCGGGTTGCTCTTCCGGAGGAGGCCCATCTCCTTCCAACAGGCAGTCGAAGGGATGGACCGTCATGCGGAAATGGGTATAGGCATGTCGCACCGTTTTGAGGGGCGTGAGTCGGGTCACACGGATCCCGAGTGAATCCAGGAGGATACGGTGTAAAGCCTCTTCGTAGGACTCTTCGGGCCTCTTTTCTCCGATGGGAAATCCCCAGAGACCTCCCAGGAGGCCTTTGTCGGGACGTCTGAAGATCAGGATCCGGCCCGAATTCCTGCGAACCACGGCCGCCGCCATCTCTTTGTTGGGTATGGTGCCCGACCCGATCTTTACCGGAAGGGACTCCTGGAGACCCCGCCGGCCGGCCATGCACTCACCGGAGACCGGGCAGCTGTCACAGAGGGGTTTTTTTGGCTTACACAGGGTGGCCCCGAAATCCATCAGGGCCTGGTTCCATTGTCCTGGCCCTGTTTCAGGCAGGATAGAGAGCGCCAGATCCCGGATGCGCTTCCGCCCCTGAGGGCGGTTGACCGGCACGCGGACAAGGAAGAGCCTGCTCAGCACGCGGCTGACATTTCCGTCCACGGCCGGGATCCTTTCCTCGTGGGCTATGCTCAGAATGGCCGCGGCCGTGTAGGGACCGATGCCCGGCAAGCGTGTGAGGCCCTCCAAGGTATCAGGGACTGTGCCGCCCATCTCCCGGACCACGATCCGGGCCGCCCGGTGAAGGTTACGGGCCCTTCCATAGTAGCCCAGGTTTTCCCAAGTCTTCAAAACCGCGTCAAGGGTGGCCTCACCTAAGGCGCTCACCGTTGGAAAACTCTGGATGAACCGCCGATAATAGGGGATGACGGTCCTCACCTGTGTCTGCTGAAGCATGACTTCCGAAACCCACACAGCATAAGGATCGGTGGTTTCCCGCCACGGCAGGTCTCTCCTCTCCCGATGATACCAGGAAAGGATCTTTTCCGTCAGGCGGTTTGCCCTGAGGGCGACTTTCATAGGGTCGAACGCTTCCGGGACTTGGACACTGCCAGGGCCAGATCCCATCCCGCCTCACGGGCCTCTTCCAGGTATTCGGGGGTTTTCAGGATGTCTCCCTCAAAATCCAGCCCCCGGTAGAGGAGTGCCCTCCAGAGTTCCGCGTCGAAGGTATCGAAGAAGTACTTTACGGTCAGAAGGGCACCGTCGAAAAGCTTCTTCCCCTTTGTGGCACCCACCGAGATGAAGAGTCCTTTTCGTGCGGTATTGGACTTTCCAAATGGCCGCTTTTCTATCCAGTATTTCCTGACCCAAAGAGACTGGCATCTGTCCATGAGGATCTTCGTGTGGGCACTGACGGAATAGAAAAACATGGGTGAAGCCAGGATGACGCCTGCGGAGGACAGGAGCTGGTCATAGACCTTCTGGAAATCATCATCAATGACACACCGGCCCGTTTCCTTGCACCCGTAGATCTCAAGACACGGGGACATTTTCACGTCCCTGAGAACCAGCTCCTCCACTTCAGCACCTGTTGCCCGTGCCCCCTGGACGGCTTTTTGGAGCAGGAGCGACGTGTTTCCCTTGCGGCGAGGACTTCCGTATATGGCCAGTATCTTTGACATGGTCCGTTCCCCCTTAAAAGGTTTCCTCATCTGCCCACTGATTCCTTCTGTTCCAGGCCATTCGGAAAAAAGTATTATTCGTAGATGTTATCTTAGAGCGCCGAATATTTAAAGGGGATTTATCCGCTGGCTCGTGCACATGTACATTTTTTCCGGGTTTGAGCTCCTGTTTCCCGGGGTGCATGGAGGCACGTCCCTCAAATGTTGACATCTATGGCTTCATGATGGCAAAAAGGAAAGAAGGAGACACCCTCGCCGGGATAGAAGAAGCCCTTGTCAATATCACGGGGAAGGGATGTTCCATGAATATCAGGGGATTGAACGAGATCAGAGAGATTTATGGCCTGGGGTCCGTGAGGCTGCTGGAAAGAGACAAGGTGCGGGTCCTCCTTGAGGAGAATTCCCCCTGAGCGATTTTCAGGCAGCCTCAAAACGCATGACGCTGGAGACGGAATGGCACCAGGGAGATCTTTCAGCTCTCGTCAGACGAACCTGGGTTGCCTTTCAGGAGCACTATCATGAATCATGAAGGGTTAAGTAACTGGGAATCCCTCAAGGCCCTGGACCTCAGACAACTGCTGGACGAGGCAAAGGAAGTCTCATGGGCAAACATCGGAAAAGAGGTCCAGTTTTTTGTTCCCGGGAAGATGTTCTATCTGGGTGAACGAGGGAAATATCCCGCCGTCTCCCTGACTGGTTCGGCCTGCGCCCTGAATTGCGACCACTGCCACCGAAAAATCCTTGAGGGCATGATGGCGGCCACGGATCCGGATGGGCTGAAGGATCTCTGTCAGCGTCTGGATGGAGAGGGCAACATAGGTATCCTCCTCAGCGGTGGTTCTGACACTGCGGGGGCACTTCCTTGGAGAAAGTTTCTGGGTGCCATAGCCTGGATCAAGCAGCACACCGCTCTCAAAATATCCATTCACACGGGTCTTGTTGACCCCGAGACGGCCATGCTTCTCAAAGAGGCGGGGATCGATGAATTCCTGATGGATGTGGTGGGATCCGAGGCCACCATGCGTGCGGTCTATCACCTGCCGGGCGGTCTCGAGGCCATGGAGATCTCCCTGGCAGCCCTGGCCGCCACAGGCGTTCCCTTCATCCCTCATATCGTGATCGGGCTCCACTATGGCAAAATCAGGGGCGAATTGAATGCCCTCCAAATGATCGCCGCCCACCCCATCTATGCCCTTGTCCTCGTCGTTCTTCAGCCCATCAGACAAACACCCATGGAAGGGGTCCACCCGCCTGAACCGGAGACGGTGGCCCGATTTATCGCAGCCTCACGATTCAAAATGCCGAATGTTCCCATATCCTTGAGTTGTGCAAGGCCACCGGGGAAACACCGGACGGAAACGGACCTGCTGGCCCTGGAAGCCGGTATCAACCGTATCGCCATGCCCGCTGAAGAGGCGGTAGCCAAGGCCGGCGAAATGGGCCTGGAGATCGCGTTCCATCATACCTGCTGTTCGAAGAGTTATTGAGCCGACCCGCAAATGGCTGAGAAAAACTCTTCATGACGGGTTTACATTTGTGTTCAAAGTGTATTATGCTCGGGCACGGAGGGCGTATGCTACATCGTGGCATGTCACATTGTCAATCAAAATAGTCAATTTTGAGACAAAAAGCATCGGATTCCCGGAGGTCTGGATGACCAAGAACGAATTCTCTTACTATCGGAAAAAAATGGGTAAAACCCAGAAGGAAATGGCGGAATTGATAGGGACTTCCCTGAAGGCCATCCACAGTTATGAACAGGGGTGGCGGCGCGTGCCCATGCATGCAGAGCGCCAGATACTCTTTTTGTACGCCATGAGGCCGGAAAACGACAAGAGGATGAAAGACTGCTGGCAGATTAATCATTGTCCCTCGGAACAGAAACAAAAATGCCCGGCCTGGGAATTCCGTGCGGGCAAGATGTGCTGGTTCATTAACGGGACCATCTGTGAAGGCACTATTCAAAGAGACTGGCGTGAAAAAATGAAGCTTTGCAAGAAATGTGAGGTGTTTGCGCCTTTAAGTTACAAAGGGGCTTAAGCTGAGTAGCCTAGCCGGATTTTTCCGGCTTTCACTGTCATCATCACGTCCTTTCTTCCCGTTTTTTTCTTTGCATAGACGCCCCCCTCGGGAAGATCAAAGATGAGTTCACAGAACCGATCCACACATTGGGCTCACAGTCCTGCCAACCGCTCCTTTTCCTTGACTGACTTGGGCACTTTTCATAGACTTCACTGAAAAGTCGCGTTCTTCTTGACGTGAAAACCAATGAATAAAGGCCTGAAACTTTATACCAGCAATCGCATGGAGCTGCTCGGAGAACGCATCGCCGAGGTCTTGAAAGCCCCGTTGTCCTCACCCTTGGAAAAAGAGATCATCGTGGTCCAGAGCAAGGGCATGGAGCGATGGCTGAAGATGCGGATCGCTACCCATCACGGTGTCTGTGCCAACGTCCAGTTTCCCTATCCCAACGCCTTCGTGGACGACATTTCCCGCAAGGTCCTTAGAGATTTCACAGAAAAATCTCCATTCGACCCAGCGGTGATGACCTGGCGGATTCTTGACCTTCTTCCCGATTGCGTGCGACAATCCGGTTTTGAGGCCATCCGTTCGTATGTGGGGGGAGTGAGGAGCGAACTCAAGAAATACCAGCTTGCGGCCACCATTTCCGACCTTTTCGACCAGTATCTGACCTTCCGGCCCGACATGATCCTTTCCTGGGAAAAAGGCGCGGAAAAAGACTGGCAGGCCATGCTCTGGAGACGGCTCATTGAAAAAACCGGAGGACTTCATCGGGCGGCCCTCCACCGACGGCTAATTACAGACCTTGGAGGGAAAAATAGACGTGGTTTCTTAGAACTTCCCGAGCGCATCTCGGTATTCGGCATTTCGACCCTGCCCCCCTTCCACCTGCAGATACTCTCGGCCCTTGCACACGTCACGGAGGTCAATCTTTTTCTCATGAACCCCTGCAGGGAATACTGGGGAGAAATTTTCTCCCAGAGGGGGAAAGAGGCATTCCTGAAAAGGGCTGGGCAGGGCGGGGACGAATCGGGACCTCTCCACCTGGAGGAAGGAAACAGTCTCCTGGCCTCCATGGGCACCCTCGGCCGTGAGTTCTTTTCCATGGTCACGGAACTCGAATGCGAGGAACAGCGCTATTTCATGGAGCCTGAACCCGTGAACCTGCTGCAGACCCTGCAGACCGACATACTCAATCTTCGGGACAGGCCTGCGGAGGGACTTGAAAAATCCGCCGTGGTTGCCCATGATCAATCCATACGGATCCATTCGTGCCACACGCCCATGAGAGAAATGGAGGTCCTCTACGATCAACTGCTCTCCATGTTTGAAGATGACCCCGCCCTTCAACCACGGGACATCCTGGTCATGACGCCGGACATCGAAGCCTACGCCCCATTCGTCCAGGCCGTTTTCGGCGTCCCGGAGAGCGAAGAAACGAGAATCCCTTTCAGTATCGCCGACCGAAGTCCCGTGGCGGAAAGCCCCCTGTTCGAATCCTTCCTGGCTGTTCTGGAACTCACAAAGGGTCGCTTCACCACTGAAGATGTTCTAAACGTCCTCGAATGTGAGGCCATCCGCGAAAAGTTCCGATTTACGGAACAGGACCTGTCCATGATCCGCCACTGGACCGGCGAAAGCGGAATCCGCTGGGGCCGGGATGGTGCACAAAGGCAGGGAATGGGTCTTCCTCCCTACTCCGAGAACACCTGGCGTTTCGGCCTGGACAGGCTCCTTTTGGGCTATGCCATGCCCGGCTCCAATCACGGGCGAATCTTCAAGGACATCCTCCCCTTCGACCAGGTGGAAGGAGAAGATGCGGCAGTGCTGGGCCGTTTTGTGGCCTTCCTCGAAAATCTCATGTCCCATGTTGCGGATCTTGGAAAACCCCGGACAATCCAGACCTGGGCGAAGACCCTTCAAAAGATCCTGGAGGACCTCTTCTCGGAGGAGGGGACAGGGCAGAGAAACGCTCAAATGATTAGACAGTCACTGGCTGACCTCAGGGAGCAGGCCGAAATTTCGGGATTCTCCGGGACCCTTCCCCTTGACGCCGTAAAAAGTGCCTTTCTCAAACAGTTGGGGAACAAGACTTATGGTTCGGGGTTCCTGACCGAGGGAGTCACCTTCTGCTCCATGCTCCCCATGCGAAGCATACCGTTCAAGGTCATCTGCGTTGTGGGAATGAACGGCGACGCATACCCCCGTCAGACAAGGAAGCTGGGCTTCGATCTCATGATCCGTAAACCCAGGCGCGGCGACCGTTCCCGCCGCAACGACGATCGGTACCTCTTTCTGGAAACCATTCTCTCTGCCAGGGACATCCTTTATATCAGCTACGTGGGACAGAGTGTGGAGGATAACAGCACCGTCCCTCCATCTTCCCTGGTGAGTGAACTCCTGGATTACCTTGAAGAAAATTTCGAATTCCCGGGGTCTTCGGCTGAAAATGTGCAGGAAAGGCTTGTGGTATCACACAGGCTCCAGGCCTTCAGTCCCGCCTATTTCAACGGAAACAGGAAATATTTCAGCTATTCAGGAGAAAACCTTGAGGCGTCCATGCAGAAACTTTCAACCTCCAGGGCCCCCTGTGCCTTCATATCCACCGGGATCTCTCCCCCCGGGGATGAGTGGAAGACGGTAAGTCTGGACGCCTTTATGGCTTTTTTCAGCAGCCCGGCCAGGTTCTTGCTGAAAGAGCGGTTGGGCATCACTTTGGGAGTTCAGGACACGGGTCTCCATGAAACAGAGCCTTTTAAGGTTGATGGTCTGGAAAAATACCTGCTTGAACAGCATCTTTTAGGAGAGATACTCTCAGGGAAAGATCCTGCTCATCTTTTCAGAGGTTTGAAGCTGGAGGGGCGGATGCCTCACGGCATGGCCGGGAAATGCACCTTTGAGCGCCTCAGCCAAGGTGTGGAAGCCTTTGCGAAAGAGGTCCGGAAACAATCCGGGGATGTGCCGGCCCATTCCCTGGAGCTGGAGGTTGACCTGAACGGTCTCCTGGTCAAAGGCCGCATCGATGGGATCCGTCCCACCGGGCTGCTCCAGTACAGGTACACCACAGCCAAGGCAAAGGATCACCTGGCCCTGTGGATCAAGCACCTCCTCATCAATCAGGCCGGCGACCCAGGGATTCCCCGACAGAGCACGCTTCTCGCCTCCGACGGCTGCTGGATCTATTCACCGGTGGATTCGTCCCGGGAACTCCTTGAACATCTGGGGAAAATCTATCTCCGGGGTCTTGAAAAACCCCTGCCGTTTTTCCCCGACACGTCCCTTGCCTACGCAAAAGCTTGTCTTTCAGAAGAAAGGCACGACGCAGATGCCCTGGAAAGGGCACGGGCCAGGTGGATCGGGAACCCTTACCAGCCGCACTCGGGGGAATCCGAAGACGATTTCTATCAGCTCTGCTTCAGACAGACGGATCCCTTTGACGACAAATTCCGTGCCCTCGCCCTCGAGATCTTCGGTCCCCTTCTTGCCGCAACGAAAAAAATCAGCTGAATAACCCCACCACATAAATCCTGACACACCGGGACCGACATTGCACCTCTGAGCCCAAATGAGTTGCCAAGACCCTTTGAAAAATAAGAATGTAATTCCCCGTAAATTTTCATTGACGAAAAAATCTCTTTTGGATATATTATCTTATTTAGTTATCCGGTAAGCAACGGGTAGCATCCCGATGAGATCGGGGAAAAAATCAATACTATTTCCCGGTAGCTCAGTTGGTAGAGCCCGCCTCAGGCGGATTGACCATATGGGTCCGGAGATCGGTGGTCGAAGGAAGTCAGGATTTGCAATATATTGTTCCCCGGTAGCTCAGTTGGTAGAGCAGATGGCTGTTAACCATCGGGTCGGCAGTTCGAGTCTGTCCCGGGGAGCCAAAATCAAAAAGGCCCGTTTTCACAAAAGCGGGCCTTTTCTTTAGGTGCCATGTTTTTTTGGGTCTACATCCTTCAAAGCGAATCCAGTGGCAGATACTACTGTGGCCAAACATCCAATGTGGATCAACGCCTTCGCCAGCACAACGACCCGGAGTACCGCCTTTCAAGGACCACTGGGAACTTCAAAGGTCCGTGGGCATTGGTCTGGAGTCGCCAGTACAACACCCGTGGTGAGGCAATGAACCTGGAAAGACAAATAAAGAAACGTGGCATTTCGCGGTACCTTATGGAAGATCAGCAGGTAGAGTCCCGCCGGCGGCGGGATTCATCACGCTCTCAGCGTGATCGGAACCAGTCGAAGATCCCGTCTTTAGCGGGATTC
>JBAPTR010000087.1:0-22406 GCA_049282265.1 Desulfatiglandaceae bacterium
CTGCCATTCCGCATAATTTGGCTTAGAAATTCTTCCCTTTCTTGCGCATTGACGTAAAGGCTTTTCATGTCAAGGCCAACTATCTCATCAGACTTATATCCAAGCAATTTTTCGACAGAGGGAGAGGCCATGAAAATCAGACCGGTTGGATCTGTACTGTAATAAGCATCATAGAGATTTTCAAAAAGATTTCTAAATTTCTCCTCACTTTTCCGCAGCGCCTCCTCCCCCAGATGCCGCGCCGTTATGTCGCGGACATTGCATTGAACTAGAGTCGCCTTGTCGACCATATAAATATCGGTATCGATAACTTGTCCGTTCTTCTTTCGTGCCGGAACATCTTTGTAATGGATAATGCCGTCCTTGTTCAATGTCTGCAACATTTCTTGAGGAGTATCCAAAACATCCGGTAAACCGATATCCTTTATATCGTTCCCGATGCACTCCTTGTTGGAATAGCCCAACATCGCCGTGATGGATGGATTGGCATAGCGAACTTTAAATTCGCGTTTTTCCAGAAGCAATATCCCGTCGTTTGCGGTCTCAAAAAGGCGCCTGAAGCGCTCTTCCGACTCTATCAGTGCGTTCTCCATCTCCCTTTTTTCAGTGATGTCTTCTATGCAAAGAAGGATCATCTGAGAACCGGTACCATGTTGTTTGAGACGGCGGCCATTAAGCATCATTATTCTGCGCCCGATGCTTGGGAATATATGTTCAACTTCAAAGTTTTCGAATTTGTGGTCTTTTGAAATAATATCTTCAAGCAACCTCCGAAGCTTGGGGATATCCCACTGTCGGTTTCCAAGGTCATAAATAAAATTGCCTGTGGTTTTCTCGGGTGCAATTTTGAAGGTCTCACAGAAAAAGTGATTGACCTTAAGAATTCTCAAATCCAAATCCAACACCAAAAAAGGATGAGGTATCGTCTCTACAATATCCTCGAACATATGGTCTATCAAAACGTCAGCCATAACGGTCTCCTTATCAAAACGATAATATCGCCATTCTAGCCCAATATTCTAGCCCTATCGGATGCAAAATCCATACCGGAATTCCAGTTCTGGTCAACGTTGACCAAGGCAGCCCTAAAACTCCAGGGGCCTGCCGGGCGGTCCGGCAGTTGGAAAATAAATGGAGGATTAACCTATGACACAGGAGAACGCGTATGATTTGGAGGCTCACAACGAGAAGAGAATTATGGCCTTGACAGAGGTCGCAGATTTACTAAGAGTTCATCGCTCTACCATATCCAGGTATGCCAAGTCCGGTGAACTCAAGAGTTATCAGATAGGCAACCGACGGTTGTTCAAATCGGCGGATGTCTGGTCGTTCTTTGAAAATCAGATTGCCCTGGAATGCGTTTCTGGAAGGGAGGGCACCTAAATGGCTACAGTTGTTATCCAGAAACGAAAGAGAAAAGACCATTGCAGTTATCCTGTTTATTACAAAGATCCTGCCACAGGTCGAAGAAAATATTTCAAGACATTCCAAAGGCAAAAGGATGCTCAAAAGGCCGCTAATGACCTTAGAGCCCTGCTTGATACCGGAGAGATGTCAGAGATTAAGAAATCCAAGGCTCGCTTGGATATGCTCACTTTGGAAGAGGTCGGTGAATCACTAAAGCGCGATTGGGAAAACAGGCAGAAACGTTCTGAACTTAGCCATAAGACCCTTGAAGGGTATTGTTGTTGGGTCAACTACGCTGAAAAGGCATTTGGCAAGAAACTGCTATGTGAGATTTCTATTTTCGTCTTTTGCAGATTAGACGGCACACCTATCAAGAGCTTCGACAAGGCATGGAGAGAGGCCCGGAGAATTGCAGGATTCGATGGATTACATTTCCATGACTTGAGACATACCTTCTGCTCCAATCTCCTGTTGTCGGGCGTGGATCTCAAAGATGTCAAGGAAATGATAGGACATAGGGATCTTTCAATGACAGATCGCTATGCCCATCTCAACATCGGTCGAAAGCTGTTGAATCAGGAGAAACTGGCAAGGTTCTATTCCAGCAATAATCGCGTTCTTAAACCGAGTGGGGAACACAGAGGGGTAAAATCGGCCATTTCCACAAAAATGGGCAGGCGGGATAACTCCCTAACCTACCCATTTTATTGCATTTTCTGGTCGGGACGCGGGGATTTGAACCCCGGACCCCCTGAACCCCATTCAGGTGCGCTGCCAGACTGCGCTACGTCCCGAAGAATGAAGTCTGATATTATAGCACTTTTCGTCTATGTCAAGACATAAAATGAAAAATAGAAAAGCCCCTTGCCTGTTTCCTGAAATATCGTTATGATTGGCCTTCATTGGCACGAGTTGTCCTGAAAGGAGTCCTTTGTCCATATCAACCTAAATCCCATTTTGTCCGAGTTCCTTCTATGAGTCGCCTTTATAGCATCAACAACCGCAATATCAAGATCATTGCAGCCTATGTGAAAAGCAAGACCGGATCACATGAAAGCCTGTTTGAAGATCTCTCTTATCCCTGTGATGCGTTCGAATCGGCGGCGGACTTTTTTCTTGATGAAGATGAGTGGACCACTTACGAAAATTTTGAAAAGATATTTCGACGCGCCAGGAAAAGTGTCGGTGAACCCGACTTCTATTTCACCTGCGGGTTCTCTTCGGCAAGCCTCAGATCGTGGGGCCGTTTTCATGTGTTTTCCAAGCTGTTCATCTCTCCCGGTGACGGTTTCAAACGCCTCCCTTTTTTCAACAAGAATCTGAACGACACCAAGGAAATTGACATTGTTTTCCCTCCCGCATATGATAGTCGCCTGCGCAAATTCCGAACCATCCTGAAGGTTGAATTCCACCGGGACATGGATCCCAATTCAGACTACATCGGGGACCCCTTCCTGCGTGGTGTCATCTCCGCCATTCCCACCCTCTGGGGCCTCGAGCCGGCCTCAATCAGGCAGCCCTTGAAGCAATACGATCCCGAGATCCTCTTTTCGAGAGAGCCGGAATTTGCGCCTTATCAACTGCAGCCGAAAAAGGAGGGGGATCTCCTCACCATACGGCACCCGGGACACGGGGGAAGAAGCATTGTGGGTGAAAGGGTATTCCTTTTGCCTGAACAGGTTGGCGAACGCAAGTTGTTCCTGGGAAGGTTTACGAAGAACAAGGCGGACACGATGAACGTGAATGGGCAGAGAGAAGCCATGCTCATCACGGAGACGGTCAAGGCAAACGGAAGGACCCTGTTGAGAGAAGGCGACCTGTTTATGGCCCCTTACTTCATCCTGGACGTGACATACGATCGGATCAGCCTGTTTCACCGGCTCGTTAATGCGTTTTCAAAGGGGAAAAAGGGAGGAAGGCCGGATGCTGAACTCATAGCCACTCTGAATCAATTAAGGGGAAGCATCCAGTCCAAGAATGAGGCCTTTGCCGCCTTGGAGGATGCCCACCTGAAGCTCCAGGAGGCCAAGAAGCAGATTGACGGGCACGCAGCAATCCTGAAACAAAAAGTGAAGGAGCGAACCGCAGAACTGGACCGGGCCCGGGAAGAACTGCTGGAACTGAACCGCAACCTGGAATCCAGGGTTCAAACCCAGCTCGGGCAACTGGAAAGAACCAACAGGCTCCGTCGGTACCTCTCGCCCAAGATAACCGAAATGATCCTTGCTGAAGAAAGCACTGCAGAAAAGAAGTCCGAGAGAAAAATGATGACCGTGGTCTTTTCAGACATACGCGGGTTTTCAAATCTCACGGACGGCCTGGAACCTGAGGAGATCGTCCACCTGCTCGACCGATACCTTTCCGAGATGATCGAGACGGTCCACAGGTTCGACGGCACTTTGGACAAGATTATAGGAGACGGGCTGCTCATCTTCTTCGGGGATCCCATTCCCGTTGAAGACCATGCCAAGAGGGCTGTGCTTATGGCCCTGGAAATGCAAAAAAAGGTCTCGGATCTTCGCAGCGAATGGATTCAATACGGTCACGAGCTGGCCATCGGCATCGGCATCAACACGGGTTATATGACCGTGGGAAACATCGGCCCTGAAAACCACCGGGACTACACGGTCATCGGAAACCAGGTCAACGTGGCGGCACGGCTTGAATCCCTGGCCGGCCCCGGGCAGATCCTGGTCAGCCAGAGGACCATGAGCCGGGTGCAGGACCTGGTGGAAGCGGAATATGTGGATGAAATAAAAGTGAAGGGGATCCACTCACCCGTAAAGACTTACGATATCAGGAGACTGAAAGAGATGGACGCTCCTCGCAGTCTTTAATATAGATCATCCAGATCCGAGCCCCCCCCTCCCGGCATCTCCCCGTGTTCCTGGAGGTAATGCTGAATCCGTTTGCTCTCCCGCTTGGAATACATCTTGTCCTCTTCAAAATCGAACCAAAAAGCTGAAACGCCGTCTTCCAGCTTTTCCAAAAGATCCTGCCGCATATCAGGGGTCCCCTTTATGGAAATACAGTTGAGGTCCGTGTCATAGAGCCGGTACACGCCTTCCGCCTCGGGAACCCCTCTGATGTTCTCCATGTTGAAGGCCGACAATTTCCCGGGCGGCGAGGGGTTGCATCCCATGAAGAGACGGAGGTCGCACTGGAGACAGCGCTTCGCCTCCCGGACGGCCTGATCATCGTTATGGCCCAGGGTCACTTCCCGGACCCCCCGCACACGCTCCTCAACCTCCAATTCCGGCATCTTCTCCCGAGGCTTGTAAGCGAACCCTTCCTCACGGCCCATATACTGATTAGGAGCATCTCTTTCGAACAGGACCTCCTCAATATCACCGTCCCCTCCCAGAGAACGATCTATGGAAGAAGCCGCAAGACGGCCGTCGGCTATTGCATGGATAATCGCTCCGGGGATCTTTGCGACATCTCCCCCCGCATAAACACCTGGCATCCCTGTCTCAAGGGAAGCTTCATCCACCACGATCAGGCCATGGTTCACCGAAACGGGACCGCCATCGGACAGGAACGATAGATCCGAGGTCTGTCCGATGGCCATTATGATCTGAGCTCCCTCAACCGTATCGCTCATATCGCCAAAGGTAGGCGCAAAATTGCCGTTCTCATCAAACACTGAAGTACACTGAACAACTTCGAGGCCGGTCACCCGGCCGTTGTCACTCAGAACCTTTCGCGGCCCCAGGCAAGGCATCAATCGCACCCCCTCCTCCAAGGCGGTCCGGACCTCCCATTCATGGGCGAGCATCTCTTCCCTGTTCTCCAGGAAGACCATGGTCACCTCTCCGGCCCCGCATCGTCTTGCGGTGAGCGCCGCATCAATTGCCAGATTCCCGCCGCCGACAACGATAACCCGGTCCTTTAAAGTGATGTCCTGCCCTTCCGCAACCTGCCCCAGGAAATCCACCCCCCGGAGCACGTCAGGAAGATCCGAACCTTCTATGTCCAGTTGTCTGTTTATCTGCGCGCCTACGCCGATGAACACCGCATCAAAGCCATCGGAGCGCAGATCATCCAGGGTGAAATCCTTCCCGAGAGACTTTCCTGTTTCCACTTTCACCCCGCTATCGAGGATATCCTGAATCTCACTTTCAAGCACATTCCGGGGAAGCCGGTATTCCGGAATGCCGTACCGCATCATACCGCCGGCCTTTTCCCTGGATTCGAAGACCGTAACCCAGTGTCCTTTCTTCCGCAAATAAAAGGCGGCGGTAAGACCGGCCGGGCCGGCTCCCACCACGGCCACGTTCTTCCCGGAATACTCTCTGGCCACTGAATTCCTTTTCCAAAGCCCCTTTTCACCATCAGCAGCATAACGTTTCAGGGCGCAAATAGAGACCGGTTCGTTCACATCGCCTCTCCGGCACATTTCTTCGCAGGGGTGGATACAGACCCTGCCCAGGACCCCCGGGAGAGGGACTTTCTCCCGGATGACCGCATTGGCTTCATCCCTTTTTCCTTCGGCAATGAGCCGCAGGTATCCGGGAACATCCACGCGGGCGGGACAGGCCTCCCGGCAGGGGACGAGGTCCTGTTCCTTTTTGCCGGGGCGGACGGATTTGTCCATGAGGGCGCCGGTGGGGCACACCTCCACGCAGGCCGTGCAGAACTTGCACCCCGATTCCTCCAGCGTCGAGGCCAAAGAGCCGATCCGGATCCGGCCGTTTTCGTCATAAACAAAACCGATTGCCTCGATCCCGCGGAGGTCGCGGCACGCACGGACGCACCGTGTACATCCGATACAGAGATTGTAGTCGCTGGTAAAGAGGGGTTGATCCTCCAGGATCGCCAGATCCGTCGGGATCCATTTAGGTGTGGAAAAAGAAATCCCGATGAAACGGGCCACTTCCTGGAGTTCGCAGTGGCCGAATCGGGGGCAGCAACGCTCATTTTCCGGGACATTAGACGAACACTGTGTCCTGCTGCACCCCTCCTGCTGGGCACACGTCAGGCACGCGTGAGGGTGGTTGGCCAGGATAGGCAGGAGGTTTTCCCGGCGCTGTGCCTTGATTCGGTCGTTCTCGGTCACCACGACCATCCCCGGAGCGACCGGGGTGGCACAGGACCCCACCAGGCCCGTCTCTCCCTCGACTTCCACCACACAGAGGCCGCAGCCTTTTGCCGTTTTCCCCGGCATGGTGTTCTCGATCATCCTGTCACCCTGGAATATCATCCTTGCAGGATTTGCCTCCACTGCAGGCGGCAGGTCAGGATGGTGACAGAGGGTGGGGATATAGATATCGGCACTCCTTGCCGCCTCAAGTATCGTGGTCCCGGCGACCACATGGATCTCCCGGCCGTCGATTGTCAATGTCACCTGGTCCAACTTTTCATACTCCAATCGGAATGTCCAAAACCAAAAGATATTCTTAGCCGCAGACCGGTCTTCGGCCAATGCTATTTCTTTCTTCCTTTGCCTTTCCGGCACAGGGCGTATCCGAAAAGGGCTGCACCTGCGGCGCCGGCAATCTGTGGATCCCATTTAGTAGTCATCCGCTCAAGGCCGATCATAGGCATGAGACGATCCATGACGCCACGGTTCTTGGCCATGCCCCCTGTTACGGCAAACTCAGGATTAACGCCCAACCTTTCAACGATGGAGTAGATGCGCGTGGCCATGGCCTCGCAATAGGCGGCAAGGACCTGTTCCGTGGTCCGGCCCTTTCGCAGGAGCCTCAGGGCCTCGGATTTCGCATAGACCACGCAGGTACTGGAAATGGACACGGGCTCAGCCCCTTCATATTCAAATGAACGCTCGCCAACCTCGTTGACCGAAATTCCCAGGAGTTCGGAAAACACCTCCATGCCGCGGCCTGTTCCTGCCGCACACTTGTCATTCATGAGGAAGTTGCTCACCCTGCCTTTCTCGTCACACTGGATGGCCTTAATGTCCTGCCCCCCAACATCCAGGACAGTCCTGACCCAGGGTCCATAGATAAAGTTGGCGCCCCTGGCATGACAGGCAATCTCGGTAATGGAACGGTCGGCAAAGGGGACGTTGACCCTTCCGTAGCCGGTCCCGACACAGTAATCCATTCTGTCTCCCGGCATGTCCGTGAGTTCCAGCGCATAATTCAACGCATTCCGACCACTTTTGGCGCTGTCGAATCCTGTTCGCCTATTGCCATAAGCAAAAATCCGCCCGTCCACCATGATGACGGCCTGGGAGCTGATAGACCCCACGTCAATCCCAACAGTGACATGCTGGGCGTCTTTCCAGTCCATATCCGGATCCTTCCAGTTGGACTCCGCCCATCTCCAGAATTCCTGTTTTTGCTCATCCATCATTCCCCCTACTCCTTAAAATTCTTATCGCCCCTTCAGGCACACTTCTGCGGCGACAACAGCAGCACCCACAGCCGTGCCGAATTCGGGATCATCCGGGACAAGCAGGTTTTCCAGGTGGAGTTCCTTTTTCATCAATTCAACAAGCCCGGGGTTCCTGGCGACACCGCCGATCATGACCACGTCTTCATGGACCCCGACCTGCCTGATCATGGAAACGATGCGGCCTGCCATGGCATCGTGGATGGCCCTGCTGATATCGGTTTTGTCGGTTTTCGCGTGGATCAAGCCCACGACCTCGCTCTCTGCAAATACGGCACACTGAGCATTCATGGGGATTTTCTTTGCGGATTTCAGGGCCAGGCGGCCCATCTCTTCCACGGTCACTTCAAGGGCCCTCGCCATGGTCTCTATGAAAACCCCGGCACCGGCCGCACACTCCTCATTGACGGCAAAATCCAACACGTTCCCGTTTGCATCGATCTTGGCGGCCCGGCCTTCTTCCGCGCCCACATCCACAACGGTTCTGCTGTTGGGGAAAAAATAGTTGGCAGCCTTGGCCATGGCGTCACTATCATTGATTTGCGTATCGGCGATCTTGATTGCATTCACCCTACTTCCTGTTCCTGCAATCTTCCGGATCTCTTCTCGCGAAACACCCGCCGATCCCAGGGCCTGACCGAGAGATTCGCTGATAGCCTCTCCCTGATCAAAGCCGGTCAGGACCTTTCCTTTTCCAATAACCTGACCATCCCTTAAAATGACTGTCTTGGTGGTCTTCGCACCGCAATCAATTCCCACAGTTGTCATGCCTTCAACTCCCATTTTCGGATCGTTGATTGACGTCACGAAATCTGAAATCCACGACCTTATGAATCTCTTTAAAGTTTGAAATATTTCCGGTTACAACTGTGGCACCGATCTGTCTGGCAAGCAAAGCGATGGAGACATCGTTGTAAATGCGGAGATGGGAGGGGTCAAGCTTATTGGAAAGGCGGAGTTTGCGACACACTCTGCCGATCAGGATCTGCGTTGAAGCTGCCGGGACAACAAGTCGCCCCAATTCGATAAACATTGCTCCAAATATGTATTCTATGGTTTAATGGTAGAAAAGATGATTCTGTTTGTCAACATTAATGACGTCTTTTGCCTTCTCTCGCAAGATCATCGATGCAAGAATTATTCGGGATCATTTTGAGGACCGCTACCCCTCGGACCATTTTCCCTACATGGTCGAACTTGATTTTGTTCCCCGGGACTGATGCCACTCAGACCGAGCGGGCACATGACCCTTGACATCCCACAAGGGAAATTCTATAGACAAAATCCCGCCCGGATAAGAGCGGGAACATCCAACTTTTCAGGAAACGGAATCTCAGAAGTGAATCATATCCCCGCCATTTCAAAAGAGGCGTTCGATTTTCTCGAATTTCACCGACATGCCTTTGCACTCATGCCGGGAAAGACAGACCCCATGCCAGGTACGGCTGTCATTGTGGACAATGGACCGAAGCTGCTGCCACTCCGCTCATGCACCTGTCAAGTGTTCAAAGAAAAGACATGTCCCCATATCCGGAAACTCTCCGGTTTCATCACTACCGTCAAGGACGGCTCCAATGGACACACTTCTTACCAGGATTTCAGGGAGAGCTTCTGGTACAGGCTTTCCACTGTCCTGGTAGAAGAACGTGCCCTTTCTCTGGAATCCGTCCGCCTGGCCCGGGACGCGAGGTACGAGAAGGGCGTTGTCCGGGTATTGGACAAGGATGGGACGGAGTTGCTCATGTATTATTCACAGGGGGAGGACGCCTCACGTTTTCTGGAACGTCTTGCCAGATCCAGCAAGGGAAGTCCTGTCCCTTCGAGAGCCGACATGCTCAGCAGGCTCTCTCTTCTTACCATGCGGGAAGACGAAAGGACTATGGCTGAGGCCGGTTTCAAGACACGGCGCCAGGTTCTTGAGGAAAGTTTCTGGCATCGGGTGGCCTACCACGCTTATCGTGAACTGGGACGATCATCTTTCTCTCTGGAACCAGCTATCGAGAAATCTTCAGGGACCTTTTTTCTGAAGTGCTTGAACAGCGAAGACGTGCCGATATTCAGGCTCGCGATTCCAAGAACGGCCGTAAAACGCGTCCTCGTCAATTTCAAGGATAAGATTTCCAACCAGCACCTCATGCCGATACAGCCTATCCCACTAAAATCCCTCTTTAAAGTCAAACAGACAACCAAACTCGATCTTGAAGTGAGGCACCTCATTCAAATCATCCAGAAAAACGGGGAAGATATGTTCCTTGAAGGCAAAGACCTGGAACGTTTCCGGTACGGCAGCCTGGTCTATATCAGAGAGCTTGGGGTCATGGCTGAGCTTGAAAAACCGGGCAGCATGAGGAAATTCAAGGCTCCTGTGAGGATGGTGCTGAAAAAATCCCAGATTCCATCGTTCCTGGAAGAGATTGATCAGGGCATGCATGGTCGCGTGGACATCATCGATTCAACCGACAAGCCTCTTCAGATGCTGAAAACGCCGGACCGGATAGAAATATCACCGGATGCCATAGAACGCGACTGGTACTGGCTTTCCGTAACATATGGCTTCGGGAATGCTTCCGTATCTCTGGCCGAGTTGCTTCGTGCAAGGAAAGAAGGCCAAAGGTTCCTCCCATGCCGGGAGGGATGGATTGATTGCGAATCCGAAACCTTTGCCGGGCTTGATGTTATCAGCGATTTCCGGGCAGATCAAGGGGCCGGCCCCAGGCCGGACAGCGTCAGACTTTCCCTGCTGGACCTGTTCCGCATGCAGGCCGGCATTGAGGCTCCAATGCAGGTGATAGGGGACAACGATCAGAGCGCCCTGCTCAATCGCACCCTAGCCCTGAAGCCTGCCGGACACTTGCTCCCGCTTGAAGGAATGACCTCTCCTCTCAGGAATTACCAAAAGCTTGGCGTGGAATGGTTGGCTTT
Source organism: Desulfatiglandaceae bacterium (assembly GCA_049282265.1). Lineage (GTDB taxonomy): Bacteria > Desulfobacterota > DSM-4660 > Desulfatiglandales > Desulfatiglandaceae > CAYUCJ01. The sequence goes on from JBAPTR010000087.1 coordinate 10,687, forward strand.
CCTGGTTGAAAACGGGTTCGGGGGACTCCTCTGCGACGATATGGGCTTAGGCAAGACACACGAGGTAATGGCTCTGATACTGTCCCTCAAAGAGCATGGGGACACGGACTCGCCATTTCTGGTGGTCTGTCCCACCACCGTGTTAAGTCACTGGTCAGCCAAAATCAAGGAACATGCGCCGGGATTGAGGTCCATCGTACACCACGGCGCTGAGAGAAATCTCGAAAGGTCACTTGAAAAAGCCCACGTCCTTCTGACCTCCTACGGGATCCTTTTAAGAGATATTGAACATCTGAAAAAAATCACCTTCCATATAGCTGTATTTGATGAAATACAGCATATCAAGAATCCGCAGACATTAACCCATCACGCAGCACGGGCACTGAGAGCCGGGCTAAAGCTGGGACTTACCGGGACCCCCATTGAAAACCACCTCGGCGAACTGAAGGCCCTCATGGATCTCACTGTCCCGGGTTATCTTGGCAAAAGTTCGGCATTTGACACCCGTTACAGTGTTCCCATCCAGACGCATTCGGATCGGGAAAAAGAAAAAGAACTCAGGAGACTCATATCTCCTTTCATTCTGAGGCGTCTCAAGAAAAGCGTTCTTGCTGAATTGCCTGAAAAGATCGAAGACATCAGGACATGCAGGCTGAGTGATGACCAGGTCAAGCTCTACAGGGAGGTATTATCATCCAGAGGGAGACCCATCCTTGATACCCTCCAAAATGATCACAGGGCATTGCCCTACATGCATATTTTTGCCATTTTGAATCTTCTTAAACAGATCTGCAACCATCCCGCTCTGCTCAAAAACGACATCAACGATTTCGAAAAATACCAGTCAGGTAAATGGGAACTTTTCAAGGAACTCCTCTCCGAAAGCCTTGAAAGCGGACAAAAAATTGTGGTTTATAGCCAGTTTTTGAAGACCATTGAACTTATGAAAAGGCACCTGAGTGATCAACACGTTGGATATGCGGTGCTCACCGGGTCAAGCCGGGACAGGGGCAAAATCATCGAACGATTCAACAATGCTCCGGATTGCCGTGTATTCCTGGGCAGCCTCAAGGCGGGCGGCACAGGCATTGACCTCATTGCAGGTTCTGTTGTCATTCATTATGACAGGTGGTGGAACGCCGCAAGGGAGGACCAGGCCACCGATAGGGTCCACAGGATCGGACAGATTCGGGGGGTCCAGGTATTCAAACTTGTTACGGAAGGAACGCTCGAAGAAAAGATATCCGCCATCATTGAGAAAAAACGTAACCTGATGGAGAGCATCATAAAGGAGGATGATGCCAATACGCTCAAGATATTTACAAGGGATGAATTAATCGAGATGCTCAGCCCGCCTGCCAAGTAAAAGATCGTAGGCTATGTCCCTTATAATCCTAGAGATGTTCATCGTTCGCTTGAAAAACCGGAAGATTTCCTGTACACAGAAAGAAACCTCAGAGGAGAGAAATCATGGCAGAGGATAATTATGAGGATGGGCAGGACAGGATGGAACTTGATTTTTCAGGTATGAGCCAGGGCCGCAAAGGCGGGAATCGCAGACCTGGCAAAAACTCATCTGATCCGGAAAAGCGGAAAAGATGGTGGTTGTTCACCGGGGCAGCCCTCTTGATTATAATCGTCATCTTCGCGATTGATTTTCTCGCCGGCAAGGGATCCTCCGACAAACCCATTGCGCTCCTCCAGGCGCGGGTCAAAGTTCTGGAGGAGAAGGTCGACCATCTCGCCGGTATGGAAGGCAATATCGTATCGATTCAACAGCAGGAGAAAGCGCTGCAAGACTCTGTTTCAGGGCTGCAGGGCCCCGTCAAATCTCTGCAGAGGAAACTGGACAATGTCGACCGGGAGGTGGCAAGGCTGAACAAGAGAATGGGTACAACGCCCGCCCGGACAAAAAGTACTGCATCAATAAGGAAGGAACTGATAAGTGAAGCCCATGCCCGTTACCATGTCGTACGTAAGGGCGAAAGTCTGTACAAGATTGCCAAGAAATATGGCATTTCACTGCAAGAGCTTTATCGTCTCAATAATCTAACATCAAAGAGTGTGATTCATCCAGGCCAGAGGCTTTTGGTCACTCCGAATAGCAAGAAATAGACAGGACATTTGCCTCGATTGAAGCTTTTCAGATAACACTCAGCAGGCCGCCCGGTAAGTCCCTTGCATCCACCAGCGAACCTCCAGCGTGGACCAGTATCGAAAGTGGCAAGGGGGCGCCCCACTTTACCTTTATTGGAAAAAATGAAGACGCTAATTGGATGCCCTCGGAGTGGCAAACAGATGATCCAGGGATTGAGGTGGAAAAATGGAAAAGGGGTCACATCGAGGTACTGTGAAAAGAGAGCGGATCATCGGGATTATTCAGAAGAGACTCGGCTTCGAGGATTCCGAGTTCCAGGCCATTGAGAAGAATCCCCGATTCCAGCGGTTGTTCGATAATGCCCTGGCGGCCTCTCAGTACCGGCTGGTCGCTGAGGTAATCGAGTCCAGGGGCTGCCATTCAGGCCACACCCCCGGGCAGAAACTCTTTTTTGATTCCTCGGGCAACCTCCTGACCCGGGAAGCGCCCGAGCGGGTCTGCGCCTTTCTCCTGCCCAATCTGCTCCTTCTCGTCAATGCCTTCTTCGAAAACCTCATGAACGGGAGAGACCCGAACGAAGTGATCTTCAACCGGACGGGCTGTTTTGACGTGGGCCCCGCCTGTGGCGGCTGGGGACGTGTGGTCCTGGAGATGAAGGCCGTGAAGACCGACATCAAAGGCGTCGTTCCAGGTTAATGGTCTTGGACGGGCTAAACTGGTTGCTGCTGAAGAAATGTATCAGCTTGGAATCATTCCAGTCGACCAGGGTGTTGATTTTCTTGACGCCCACAGTTCTCAGATGGTCCATAAATTCATTAATCAACTGCTCACCGATACCTTTGTGCTGGTAATCGGGATCAACACCGATGGTGTCGAGACTTGCTTCTTCCTCGAAAATACCAAATTCTCCCATATAGATTTCCCCCATAACAAACCCCACCACCGTTCCGTTTTCTTCCTCCGCCACAAGTGAAGCAGGCAGATAATCTCTGGATTCAAAAAGCTTTTCAAACTTCACTTCATAGTACTCCGGCCGGGAAGCCTTCAGTACTTTCTCGTCAATCGCAACCACAGCATCAAAATCGTCAGCCTTCATAAGTCTGGTTTTAATGGTGCTCTCGTTCATGGGGTCTCCTTAAAATCATTCCTCTCATTTCTTTTTGGTTTTTCTGACCAGCATTCTTTCTTCTTCAGGAATAGGAGGTGGAACAGGCTCGCCCGTTATCTTCTGCACCGCAGCAAAGCGAGGGGGGCAGACTTCAAAGCACGTTCCGCATTTTATGCATGTCTCCTGGTCAATGACGTGGATCCGGTTCTTACCGCCTGCAATGGCCTCTACAGGGCACCTCCTGCTGCAAATCATACAGGCCTGGCACTTAGCTGGATCAATATGGTACGAAGGTACTTCAGTGAACAACTTGTCTATCTCGTCAGGGGTGAAGAATCCGTCATATTCTTCCTGACTTTCAAGACGTGATGCCAGCTTCTCCCTTTTCGCCAGCTTGATGTAGGGGATCAGCTTTGTAACTTCTTGAATTTTAGATTTTAATTCATCTTCGCCTATCCCCTCGCTTTTACCGAATGGCCCTATCTCCTTCACCTGTCTACCAAAATCATTCATAACGTCGGCAAAGTGGAGCCCTTCACTGGAGGACATAAATTCGAGCCTTAACCTTTCCGGGTTAAGCCCTATGTGTTCCATTATTTTTCTACACAGAAGCACCATGTTGAGCGCATGGTAATTGCCATGCGTAACATAATTACATTCATTAAGACGGCAACCTCCAATAAACACCCCATCCATTCCATTTGAGAAGGCTCGAAGTATAAATTTCAGGTCGACTCTGCCGGAACACATAACGCGAATGAGCCTCATTTCAGTCGTATATTGCAGTCTGGAAACTCCAGCCAGGTCAGCAGCGCCGTATCCTCACCAATGGCACACAAAACCTAATAATCTAGGCTTAAATTCAACTCCTGTGCTCATACGTTTTCACCCCTGACCCAGATAAACCGGAAACAACAAATTGCAATATTAAAATATCATGTAAAAACAAAAAGTTGGTTGTTATTTTGATTTCTCCAATATTGATGAAAGAATCTTTTTCAATTCAATTGCCTCTTGCATCAAATTTTTTGCATCGTCACCGTTCTTTATATTATTGGTTTCATGAATTAGCCTGAGCCAATATGCGCTTTCTTTTGCTTCTTTACGACTTATTCTTATCCTCATTAAAAAGTCTTTTTTGCCTAATGATTCGTTAGCTTCTATATAATTCGCACCTACTGAACCTGAAGCTCTTATTAGTTGCTTGCCATCATCGACATTTGCAATTGTATTTGGCAATGTTCTAACGAAAATTCTAGCAGCTTTAGCGAATTGGAATGTCCTTTCTTCAAGATCATAGGGCTTTGAATTTTGAATTTTAGTCATTGTGATTCATTTGTTATTTGTGTTTTGTTTCTTGTGATTTATTTGTTATTTGTAATTTGTTTCTTGTGATTTATTTGTTATTTGTAATTTGTTTTTTGATTTTTGTAATTAGTATACTTCTAACCATCTCCAACAGCGGCATCGATTTGTTCCATGATCTCTTCCTCCGGGACCGCCGCATCAATTTGGCTCAAGAGCTCTTCATCTGTAAAGTGCTTTAGAAAAATCGCCCCTGTTGGGCACTTTGCGTTGCAGAGGCCGTCTCCTTTACAGATAACAGGATTTACGCCGGCCTTTTTCCCCTGTCGTGTTTCACGAAACGCTATGGCGCCATATGTACAGGCTGAGATACATGCCCCGCATCCTATACACTTCTGCTCGTCCACATCGCAAACAGAACCTGAGACCGTTACAATATCATGTGAGAGTAAGGTCAAGGCCCGGCCGGCAGCTCCATAAGCCTGGTTGATCGCTTCCGGTATATGCTTGGGATAGTGGGCTGTTCCACAGAGAAAAACGCCATCCGTTGCAAAATCAACAGGCCTCAATTTGACATGGGCTTCTTTAAAAAAGTCATCCGGCCCCAAAGAAACCTTGAACAGTTCGGATATTTCCCTGTTTCCTGCCGGGGGGATAACGGCGGCAGCCAAGGCCAGTGTATCGGCATCTATGGCAAGCTTCTGACCTAAAACAGGATCGGTCACGGTAACCCGTAAAACAGGCCGACCACCCTCCTCAACAGCTTCCACCTTGGGTTTATCATCCGGTTCATAGCGGATGAACTTTACATCCTTTTCAGATGCTTCCCGGTAATAATCCTCCCGGAAACCGTAGGTTCTCATGTCCCGAAAGAGAATGTAAATATCCATCTCAGGGTTGATCTCTTTGAGTTTCAAGGCGTTCTTTACAGCCTGGCTGCAACAGACCCGGGCGCAGTAATTTCTCTCTTCATTTCTGCAGCCTACGCATTGGATCATGACCAGGGTCTTGGAGTTCGCCAGGCTTTCTGTCCCTCCGGCGATTTCTCCCTCCAACTCAAGAAGGGTCATGACCCTTTCATCTTCCCCATAGAGGTATTCCGTGGGTTTGTATTCATCAGCACCTATGGCGATTACGGCTGCGCCATGCTTTATCTCTGTGGTCCTTCCTTCAGACTTTACACTGGTTACGAAATTTCCCACATAACCGGTTGCCTCAGTGATAATGGCATCCGTATAGACATGAATCGAGGGATTTTGATAAACCTTGAGCACAAGATCACGTAAATAGGTTTGAACATCCAGTCCCTCCAGGGTGTAATGAAGTCTTCTTGCCGTTCCCCCCAGGTCGGTATCCTTTTCTATCAGGTGAACCTCATGTCCCTGGCCGGCTATGGAGAGGGCACATGTCATGCCGGCGATACCGCCGCCAAGCACCAGCGCCGCCTTGTTTACCGGCAGATCAATTTCCTGTAAGGGCTCTAAATGGCAAGCGCGTGCTACCGACATCCGGATAATGTCTTCCGCCTTTTCGCTCGCTTTTTCTTTTTCCATGGAATGAACCCAGGAGCAGTGTTCCCTGATATTCGCCATGTCGCAGAAGTACTGATTGATTCCCGCCTCCCGAACGGTGTCCCGGAACAACGGTTCAAGGGTCCTGGGGGAGCAGGCGGCAACCACCACGCGATTGAGCCTTTTTTCTTTGATCATGCTGGTTATATCGTTGGCGGAATTGGTGGCACACGAAAAGAGCTGCTCCTGGGCATGGACGACATTGGGTAAGGTCGAGGCATATTCAACCGCGGAAGGGACATCCACCACTCTTCCGATATTGGCCCCGCAACGACACACAAAAACGCCCACCCTGGGCTCCTCTTCCGAAACATCCTTTTCCTCCGGATACAGTCTTTCTCTGGTCAGCTTCCCTCGTCGGTAGTCGAGAAATTCTCCGCATTGGGAGCCGGCTCCGCTGGCAGCAAAGACCGACTCGGGGATATCGGTCGGCCCCTGGAAGGCTCCGCTTACAAAAATTCCCGGGCGGGAGGTCTCAATAGGATTGACAGGATTGGTTTTACAGAATTTGTGAGCATTGAGCTCGATTCCGAACTTATCTACCAGTTCCTCATAACCGCCTGGAGGGTTCAATCCAATAGATAACACCACCAGATCGAATTCTTCTTCCTTTACCCCGGCCTCATTCGTTGCGTATTTTATGGTTACGTTCCTGGTTTCCGGGATCTCTTTTCCGATGGACACATAGCTTCTGATAAATCGAACACCCGGGAGATCGGCAGTCCTCTGGTAGTAGGTTTCAAAGTCCTTGCCATAGGAACGGATATCGTTATGGAATATCGTACACTCCGCGTCCGGGTAATGATCTTTTGTCAAGAGCACCTGTTTCTGGGTATAGGTGCAGCATACGGCCGAACAATAGCTGTTATCGCCCGGGGTAACCCGTCTGGAACCGACGCATTGAATCCAGGCTATTTTATGGGGATGTTTCTGGTCTGAAGCACGCAGTACCTCACCTTCGTGAGGCCCGGTGGAAGACAATAACCGCTCAAAATCAAGACTCGTTACCACGTTCTTCATGGTTCCATAGCCATAGTCACCCTTTACCTTGGGATCAAAGGGCTCAAAACCCGAAGCCAGAACGATCGCTCCCACGCTCACTTTTACCTTTTCGGGCGTTTGACTAAAATCTATGGCTTCATTCTCACAAACGCCTTCGCAAATCAGGCATTTCTTCTCTTTAAGGTAAAGACATGCTTCAGGGTCAACATAAGTAACAAGGGGAACGGCCTGATCGAAATATATATGGATAGCTTTATTTGAAGACAAGTCCTGGTTATAGGGGTCAGGTACCATGACCGGGCAGTATTCCACACAGGTCGTGCAACCCGTGCATACGTCCTCTCTAATGTATCTCGGCTTTTTAGTCAGAGTTACCTTAAAGTCTCCTGCTTCCCCTTCCACACCTTCAACTTCAGTATACGTCAGGACCTCTATGTTAGGATGCCGGCCGACCTCGACCAGTTTGGGCGCGAGTATTCATGTGGAGCATTCATTGGTGGGAAAGGTCTTGTCAAGCTGGGCCATGTGGCCGCCAATGGAAGGTGATTTCTCAACGAGGTACACCTTAAAACCGGCAGTGGCAAGATCAAGAGAGGCTTGAACACCGCTGATGCCTCCACCGACAACCATCACATCTCCAAAACTGCCGTCTCCAAGACTTGCACGAAGTTGCACTTTTTCTTTTGGCAATAGTTCTCGTTCCACTTTCTATAACCTCATCAGGTTTCTTGTGCCCGCAGTGTCCTGGTAGGCGTACTTCTTTAGATGGCTTCCTGTATAATCTCCGTGATGTCCTTGATTTCTATAGTTTCACCATCCTCCAGGTTCAATTTGCTGTCTTCAAAATTGGTGATGCAATAGGGGCAGGACGTAGCGAGCACCTCGGCCCCGACCCCGACAGCTTGTTCCAGTCTGAGGTCGGAGAATCTTTCACCCTTCGGCGTTTCCATCCAGATTCTGCCTCCTCCCCCTCCGCAACAGAGACTGTCTTTGCGTGACTCAGGCATCTCATTCAGTTCCAGACCGGGTACTTTTATTAAAGCCTTCCGGGGTTCGTCATAGATACCGTTATGTCTCCCCAGATAACAGGGGTCGTGATACGTCACTTTCTTTCCATATGCCTTGGTGAGTTCAAGCCTTCCCTCGTTCATAAGCTCGCACAAATATTGGGAGATATGAACCACCTCGAAGTCCACCATAAATTCGGGATACTCGTTCTTGAAGGTATGGTAGCAATGAGGCGAAGAAACAAGGATTTTCTTCACCCCATTATCGATAAAGGTTTTGATATTTTCCCTGGCCAACCGTTTGAATACTTCTTCGTCGCCTGTCTTGCGGATGCTTTCCCCACAGCAACTCTCTTTTTCGCCCAGTATCCCGAAATCCACCCCTGCCCGGTTGAGAATATTGGCGGTGGCAGCAGCCACCTTTTTGAGTCTTGGGTCATAGCTGAGGTAGCAGCCGGGGAAATACAAGATTTCCATCCCCTCGGTGAACGTTTTTACGGAAAGGCCTTTTGCCCAATCCGCCCTCTCTTTACGCTCTTCACCAAAGGGATTGCCTTCGCCGACGAGCCCTGCCCTCACGGTGCGGATAGGCTTGACAGGCGTAGGAAAGACACCATATTCAGTGGCAATCCTGCGTAAGGCGACCCCGGATTCTATCTGTTGGACATCCCTGGGGCACTGCTGAGGACACCTTCCGCAGGTTGTACAACGCCATATGTCTTCACTTTCTATCTCCGTCAAACCGAACGTGGCCTGTCGGACGATCCTGCGCATACTAAAGGTGATAACCCTGTTCCACGGACAAACCACATCGCATAAGCCGCATTGAAAGCATCGTTTAAAGGCTTCGCCACCGCTTGCTTTTATAACATCTACGATCTCTTTGAAGTCGGCTACATTTTCCACGGTCCTTCTTTTCCCTCTTTTTTATATTTTACCCTTTCTTTGACTCCGACATTCGGGCAACGGTATCCATTATTTTTTCCAGTCCATATTTATCTGCCAATGCTTCCAATCCTATGTCTATCTCCTCCTGCTCCACTTCTTCCTCGACTTCCTCCTCCCTTTCTTCGTAGGTCAGGGCATCGGCTAAGCACCACTGAACACACAAGGGTTCTTTTAAATCCGGATCGCTTTCACACATATCGCATTTTAAGGGCAGGCCGGAATCGGGTTCTTTGAAAAGATCCCTGGACGGGCAGGAAGCCCTGCAGAAGGCACACTCGTCGTATTCCTTTCCGTCAATCGTGTATTTGTCTCTGCCCATACATTCGGCTGGGGTATACTCACCCGCAAAAACAGGGACATAGATGTCTTTCAGTGGTTCATGAATCACCCGAATACGAGATCTGGCAGGATTAACGCTGCCATATTTCGGCGTAGCATGAAATGCGGAGCAGGCTGTCTCACAGGCGCGGCAACCATTGCACTTGTCAACATCGACATTTATCCTTTTCACTATTTTCTTTTTTTTCTCACCCACGGCTACACCTCCTTATCTTTTTCCGTCGACGTCTCTTTGGAAGGTGTATCACCATTATCTGAATAGACACCCCTCTTTTCGAAGTCTTCGCTCACGTAGTCCAAACCCAATTCATGTAATGACTCTTTGGTAGGAATACCCTCGTTATTCCATCCCTTGAATTTGTAATACGTATCTAAGAGCTTCGCTTCCAGCTCGGGGAATCTTCTCCTCCAATGGTCCTCCGGAGGCTTCTCATCTTTTCGCCTCATGCCTCTTCCAATATTAATGGCTCTCACCAAATTTCGGTTCCTTTTGGCTGCCTGCCACAGTCCGGCTTCGTCCATATCGATCCCGGTCCCTGAGGAGATAAACTTCGGCAAATTGTGTATATGATAGGGAGGCTTAAGGGGAAATGATGACAATCCGGCGCATATCCCGGTGGCGTCATCGATGTAGTGCATGGTCTCCTGCCATTCAACAATATCACAACACATTTCGGGGGTTGGGTAATTGGGGATTGAGTATTCTCCGCGCAGTTCCCAGTCCAGGAAATATTCCTTAAACTTTTCATCAGGCACCTGGGACCAATCCTTCACAAACGCTTCTCTTTCCTCTCTGGTAGGAAAAGGCGCCTGGGGGAACTGCCCTTCAATTTGGGTAATATTTATCTTCGCGCCGGTAGCGTACATGAGGAAATAAATGGGGTTCAGCATTCCCAGCTTGAGAGGCAGCTGCTCATGTTTCTTGATATTATTATGAGCGTACTTCTCTGCACCCTTCCCAATCTGTTGGGCCGCCCAATGCGTACCATTGGCCAAGATATCTCCTATCCCTTCTCGCCGAACAATTCTGTCAAGCAACCAGTAGAACCGCTCCTCGTTGTCGGAGGGAAAACCCGGCATATCCTCGTCAGTCAAAATGCCGTCTTCATACAGCTCAACGGCGAAGGCCATTACCTGGGGGGTTGAGAATCCGTCCACTCCATACTCCGTAGCACGTTGGGCAATTCTTAAACCAAAATCCAGGTCTGACATGGCCCCCATTGTATACGTCAGTTTCGAGAAGCATTTCATCATGTATGTCGGCTGACCCGGCGGAGAAATGGTCGCGCCGCATTTCATCGGGCAGTTATAGCAGCTTATTAACCGCGTCCGCATAGTGTCCAGGGTCTCCATCCACTCTTTTGCGATTTCTTCGTTCCAAAAACCTTTTCTGCGGACACGGGAATTTCCCCAAGCGAAATTTTCGGTATGCCACTTCTCATCATGGACTGCCATCTCCTGGGGCGACCCAAGCCCCTGCAAAATGGTCATGACACCCTCAATTGGGTTTTCATTTCGCCATGTTATATATTTCAGCGCTTCGTTGCAAAGCTCCATGAATTCAGCCGGTCGGGCAATATTGAGGTCCTTTGTTCCACGAACAGCGATCGCCTTTAACCCTTTATCTCCCATTACGGCACCTATTCCGCCACGGCTTGCACTGGACCTACCCTGCTCGATGGAAGCAAAATAAACCCGGTTTTCACCAGCCAGGCCAATAGAGGCCACCTGGGCTTTCGGCTCCGCCAACTCCTGTCGAATCAATTCCGCCGTTTCAGTAGCGCCTTTCCCCTTGAGATGAGAGGCATCACGTAATTCTACCTTGTCATTGTTTATCCACAGATAAACCAGATCGGGGGACTTGCCGCGAATGATCACTTTGTCATAACCCGCATACTTCAATTCCGGTGCCCAAAATCCACCCATCATTGAATAGGCCATTAACAAAGTTTGGGGAGAAATGGTTGAAACAATGGTACGATTGGCACCAGTAGCAGGTGTGCCGCCTAAAAGACCGGTGCTGAATATGAGCAGGTTATCAGGAGAGAAGGGTTCAACTTCAGGGGGAACCCTGTCCCACATTATCTTGGCGCTCGTACCTAGACCTCCCACATGAAGTTCGGTTAATCTTGGGTCCGTTTCTACCCTTTCAATGTTTCCTCGGGATAGATCGATTTCTAAATTAAACCCTGTCTCTGCGTACCTCATTTTTTTCCCCTTCTAAGTTACCTGAAACCGTGGCATACTTCTGATTAAACGTGATGACTTCGTTGGAAGCTGCCTTATGCCGCAAACGGCAACCTACGCAGAACGCAGTGGAGGAGAACCTGAGGGTCTTTTTC
>JBAPTR010000088.1:0-1975 GCA_049282265.1 Desulfatiglandaceae bacterium
TTCACACATGACAGGATTCGATGTCGAACTCTTGTCGAATATCGAAACCAATCAAGTCCAACCTCAACTCGGAACGGTCATCAAGCTCTCAAAGGCCCTTGACAGCGCTTTCAGCCGTTTAATTTCGGGAACCGGCGACAGAATCTATTCCATCACGCGCAAGCAGGAACAAAAAATTGTTTCGCGGTCCACATCGCAGAAGGGCAAAAAACAGGTCTATATCTACAAGAGTCTCGCACCTGAAGTCAAAGGCCGCCACATGGAAGCCTTGATCGTGCAGCTTGAAGAAAACCCTGACAAGGAAGTTTCCATTCATGACGGAGAAGAATTTATTTACGTGTTGGATGGTATCGTTGTGCTGAATATCGGAGAAGAAACCTTTGACCTCAACCCCGGAGATAGTGCGTACTATCTGTCCACGACGCCGCACCTGGTTGCTTCCAAGAAAGGACAAGCGACCATACTGGCGGTGCTGTACGAAGGATAGTTCCAACCGAGTGCGCTTTCGTAAATAAGGAGAAATTTTGGATTTTAATACCGTTGCAGACATCGATGATCTCGATCACGAACACACCGCAAAGCTCGTTTTGGACATGTTCCATCGTATCATCATCCATTACGCCTTGTGGTTCAACGAAGTCCACCACCAGATGGGGATGGAAAGAGCCCTGGATATCCTGAATGCCGCATCTGAAAGAAGCTACGAAATTCAAATGAAAAGGCTGTCAAAAGTGCTGGGGTTTGAAATAAATGATGGAATTCCCGCGGCGCTGCTGACCATGCCCAAAACATCTTTGTTGGCGCTGATGGATGGTGTGGCCGCAAACTGGCTGGCCAATGACGGCGTGTGGTTTCAGGCGGTGGAATTTACACGGGGTATGAATGATGCCAAACGATGCAATGATTCATGTTGGGCACGGTTCTCTCCGTTTGAAGCCCGGGCCGTTAAAAAGTTTTTAAATCTTCCTGAAAATCCGGGCATTAACGGTTTGAAAAAAGCCCTGAATTTTCGGGTTTATGCCCGCCTCAACACCCAATCCATGGTTGATGAAGGGCCGGACAGTTTTATCTTTCGGATGAATGAATGCCGGGTTCAATCGGCAAGAAAACGCAAAGGTCTTGATGATTACCCTTGCAAGTCCGGTGGAATCGTAGAGTATACGTATTTTGCCGAAGCCATCGATTCGAGAATCCGCACCGAGTGCATCGGCTGTCCGCCGGATGATCATCCCGAAGAATGGGTTTGTGCATGGCGCTTTACGTTGCCGAATTCAGAAACGTTTTGATGGGCACACAGGTTAAAAGACGTTAAAAAATGACGTCCTTATGAAAAGATCCCTATTCCGCAAACGGCAAGTGTCAAATAGTCCTTTACATTTTTGGAGTCAATCCAGGTCAAGCAAGGTTTCGTCAACCACATGACATTATGAAGGAAGCAGTTTTCCTCCTCGCACGAAAGCCCGTTGGTACAATATTCTCCTTTACAACAAGGGCATTTTTTATGCATTTTGCTCCATTTCATAACCTGGCACTCCTCAATGGCTTAGCCAAATACTCATTTTCTTTCCCCAAAGTGAACAAATCGTCAAAATAAAAAACATGCATGATCGGCTGTTCTCAATATCGTTTATGGTGTGGCGATCCGTTTTTATCAACATGCAAAAACCGTGCTAACGTTTTTATAAGCGTGGTTATTATATTTATTCCTGATAGTTATATGATTTATACTGGACAGTTGTAAGATTTGTTCCGACAGTTGTATCTAAATTATTTCACAAAATTCATTCGAATTATGAACTAACTTACATAAAAGTTGTGAATTTGTACGTGTTCTGGGGATGGGAAGGAAAACGTTTATTTTCGGAAAGTGGTCGACGTGTCCGTATGCTAATGCGACCCTGATGGGCGGGAAAGGTGATGGACCGCGTGAACCAAATCCAAAAGTGGGAAAGGTTTTAGAAAAACCGTATCGAAC
>JBAPTR010000089.1:0-34484 GCA_049282265.1 Desulfatiglandaceae bacterium
GGGCAGAGCTGAATTCTTCCAGGTGGAAAAAGATGAGCATTTTGAGTTGGTCTTCAAAAGTCATTTGCAAAGGTCTATTTCCCCATGCTTTCAATGGGGGCATGTTGATCATGGCATTGTGAATAGGCAGAGATATTTGCCCAAGAGATGGTGCATTTCCTTTGTTTAGACGGTCGGGGATGCGAATCATTTTGTAACTCATTGAAATCATTAGAGATACAAAATGATTCGCCCATGCCCTAACAGGAATGTCAAACAAAAAGTAGCTTAACCCATTGTTTTTTCAATTTATTTAAACCATCCGTATGCAATTCCCTAACCGGAAATTACTGAATCCACCTTAATCATTTGCCTTTTAATACGACAAGCCAAATCTTGCTCTCCAGCTTTGTACTGCATCTTTGGCAAGGCTTTTATCATTTGAGTTAGAATTTAGGGAACATACCGCATTGAAGACATCGGTTCCCTTCATACTGCGCATCCAGTTCAGAATAACCGAGTTCTACTTCTTTGCAATTTTTGATTCTCTTTGCCGGTGGCAAAGTGGGAATATTTCTGCGTTTGCGTCTTTTAAACGGACGAATATCGAGATCATCGTAGGCAATGCCGACGGACTCAGGTGTCTGATATTCAAGCTTTTCCCCGCGCAGGTATTTGTCAATTGTATTGGCAGCCTTCATACCGGAAGCCATCGCCTCAATCACGGTTGTCGGCCCGGTGGTCGCATCACCGCCTGCAAAGATGCCTTCGATATTCGTTGCCATAGTGTGAGGATCGACATTAATGGTTTTATTTGCATTGAGACTGATTTTCTCATCTCCCAGGACTGAAAGGTCCGGGGACTCCCCAATAGCGGAAATGATTAAATCCGCATCAATGGCAAATTCTGAACCCTCTATTCTGATCGGCGTTCGTCGACCATCTTCTCCAGACTCGCCAAGTTCGGTCGCAAAGCACTCCAGTGCCGTGCAACGGCCGTCGCTGCAAACAATCCGGCATGGACTTGTCAAGTAGTGAATTTTAATGCCTTCCTTAAGTGCGGCTTCAATTTCATCTTTAATGGCGGGCATCTCCTCGCTGGTCCGCCGGTAGGCAATGGAAACCTCATCCGCGCCTTGTCTAAGCGCCATGCGCGCCGCATCGAAAGCGACGTTTCCCCCGCCAATCACTACCACTTTCTGCCCAATGTCCACTTTCTGTCCCGAATTAATACCTTTTAACCAAGCAGTGCCGCTTACACTCCCCTGGGCGTCCTTGTTGGGGACATCGAGATCGAAGCTTTTATGTGCCCCGACGGCGATGAATATAGCATGGTAGCCTTCCCTGCGAAGATCGGTTAGGGATAGACCATTTTCCCCCACAGGACTGTTCAAGCGTATTTCAACCCCCATATTCTTAACACGGTCAATCTCCACTTCCAGGACCTGCCGGGGCAGCCGGTACTCAGGAATCGCCAGGGCCATCATCCCGCCGGCAACACTTTCCGCCTCGAATATGGTTACCGCATACCCGGTTTTTGCCAAATGATAGCCGGCTGTTAAGCCCGCCGGTCCGGAACCTATGATTGCCACCCGCTGCGTTCGGGATCGCGGCGGCGGTGTGATTTCCGATCTGGCGCTGTTTTTTGCGACAGCATCGCAAAGGAATCGCTTTATTCCATTAATTGCAACGGATTCATCCATTTGACCGCGGTTGCATTTATCCTCGCAAAACCGCGGGCATACCCGCCCGACAACGCCGGGAAGGGGTATTTTTTCTTCGATCACTTCAAGGGCTTCTTCATAACGTCCCAGGGTACACAATTCGATATATTCCCTGACATTGATTCCGGCCGGGCAGGCAACAGAACAGGGGGGCGCCAGCAGCCACGGTGAAGGAGCATTAATGACACCCTTTGGCCATTGGATGCAGTTCACCACCTCGTATCGTTCATCAGATTCGCTGCAATAACCACATGCAGCGCACTTGACGATATCGCCGGTTCGTCCCTCCCTGGATTTGGTCGGCCAGTCGGGATCGCAAATCAACGTCCTGGCCATGCCGATGATGTCGGCTTCCTGTTTGTTCAGGATTGTTTCCGCTGTGCCTGGCATCCGGATCTTCCCCGCGGCTACAATGGGGATATTGTACCCGGCCGCCCTGACGGTTTTGCGAATGCCGCCGGCCAGATAAACCTGCGGTCCATCGGGATTCCACCAGCGCGGACTCATCCGGTACCCGCTGTACCCTGTCCCTGCAAATGGTGGAAAGTTGGGCGCAGGAGGATCGGCATCTTCGAATCGCTCTCCGGCAGACACGCTAATATAATCAACCCCCATGCGCGCCAGGCGCGCGGCAATTCTCCCGGTTTGAAGCAGTGTATTGCCTGCTTTGGTAAATTCTTCCCCGTTCATTCTCATGCCGACAGGATAATCGCCGACCCGGTCCCTGACAGCAAGGATGACTTTTGTGGGTAATTTTACCCGCCCTTCGAAATCACCACCGTATTGATCGGTGCGCTTGTTTACCAGGGAAAGAAAAGAAGCCAGTGTAGTAAAGTGTGCCATATGAAGTTCAACAAAATCGAATCCCGCTTGCTTGGCCCTTAACGCACCGCTGGCGAACTGCTCGGGGATCGCTTTAATATCTTCAATCTTCAGATCCTCAACTTTCTGGCGCCAGCCGCTGCGGGACAATTTTAAAAAGTGAATCAACTGGATACCGATTTTAACGTCCGGATTTACCGAACGTATGTCATCGGTGAATTGCTTTAACTCAATAATGAACTCGTCATCACTGACGCGAAGGTTAAAAGAGCTTCGCGATGGAAGCACAACCGCCGCTTCCACCACCATCGCGCCCAGTCCGCCCTTCGCCATTCTTTGGTACCGTTCGGTAATTTGCTTGGTGACATGCCCATCTTCGGCTGCCAACCGAGTGACGGCCGCAGTTGACATAATCCGGTTTGGTATCACACAGCCTCTGATATTGATCGGCGAAAACAACTTTTCAAATTTCATATCTATATCCCCCTTTGAAGGATAATAGGTTACCTCTTAAATACCGCCTTGCGTTTCTCAAGAAAGGCTGAAATGCCCTCTTTTGCAGCTTCGGTGCAGGCGATGCGGGCTGCGCCCTGGTATCCCGCTTCCAAAGCATCGGAAAAATTTTGCGCTGCAGCGCCATTTCTGATCGTTTCAGCAAGGATCTGTACAGCTTCCCGGCTTAAATCCAGATTTCCGGCCCGCGGTTGATCGGGGAGCTCAATAGGTGGTAACCCGATACCCTCATCGGTAAAGCGCGGCAAATTCCCCTGCAGCCGGTTGACTTCTTCAACGGCCGCCCGGATCAATGCTGGGTAGTCTTCCACGACTTTCGATACCATGCCGATTTCCAACGCTTCTTTGACGCCGATGGATTTGGCCAGACAGATCATTTCGTGAAACAATTTTGCCCCTTCAGGCCAACGGCGGTATGGCACCACACAACCCCCGATGCCCGGGCTGATGCCGAGGGTCACCTCGGGGAACTGGAACCTGGCATTGCTCAAGGCGACAATGCCATGGCAGCGGATAGCGATCTCCAGGCCTCCGCCGAGGGCCATCCCGTTGATGGCCGCCACAACGGGCTTTTCCATCTGATCCATAAATAACTGCACCTGCGCGCAGTCGCGTGCGTATTGGGCGGCAGCCTCTGAATTTCCCAATGTCTCGGGAAACCTGCCGATATCTGCGCCGGCTGAGAAAGCCCGATTACCGTATCCGGTGATCACAAATCCCTTGACGTCGGTGTCATCAGTGTAGGCTTTCAACACAGACAAAATCTCGTTGTTCACCTCGTCACTGATGGCATTCATCGACTGGGGTCTTCTAATGGTGACAATTTTAACGCCGTCAATCTCATCCACTAAAATATGTCTTTTGAAATCAAGATACTCATCCAGCGGCCTGGTGGGTTGGGGAAAACCGGGACGATCTTCGCCAAACCGCTTCATGATCCGCATCACTTCTTTTTCTCCGACCTGGGCCATGATATCCAATGGCCCTTTCTTG
This sequence comes from Desulfatiglandaceae bacterium, assembly GCA_049282265.1. Classification (GTDB taxonomy): domain Bacteria; phylum Desulfobacterota; class DSM-4660; order Desulfatiglandales; family Desulfatiglandaceae; genus CAYUCJ01. The sequence goes on from JBAPTR010000089.1 coordinate 4,032, forward strand.
AAACCCAGGGCGATCTGGCATCCGAAGTTCAGATCCTGCTTGGATCCAATGCCCCTGTCAATGATATCGAATGACTGGGAAAAAAGGATGCCCAACATGCGGTCCCGAACGATCTTTTGCACTGCCTCGGGGACATCAACCGGCGTACCGGGGCGCGGTACGAGCCATCTATCCACCGAGGGGAACATGGGTGAAGGTTTATAGTGTGCCCCTTCCTCCATCTGCAGACTATTGGTTTCAAAGATGATCGGATTGCCGTTGCCCATATTGAGCACATATAAAGGGCCTTGGAAGGCAAACTCTTCAACAACCCGGCAAACCTGGCCGGCCGTTGCCTGGTCTAGGAGATAAGCAGCCTCATTGCACCAGTTGTCGAAAATACGATCCAACATGAAGCAGATGGCATTGTCCGTCATGACCGGTGCTTTTCCGGTTTCAGCAAACATCCACAGCAGATAGTCAATGGTTTCCTTGCTGGCACGATTCCAATTAATCACTTCCACAGCCAGGCTTCTCCAGGCCGGTGCAAAAAAATGGGTAACCGTGGTCCTCTCCGGGTGCTGCATTTTGGCGAAAATCCTGTCGGCCGGAATGGAGCTGGTGTTGGAGGTCAGAATGGTGTTGGTTCCAACGATTTTTTCAACTTCTGAAAATATCTTCTGTTTCAGCAGTATATCTTCGGTAGCCGATTCGATCACCAGATCGCAATCGACAATCTGCCGGTAGTCGGTGGTATAAATGATATTTTCGGTGACCCGGGCGGCATTTTCTTCGCTCATTTTCTTGCGATCCACTGCCTTGCGGGCATAACCATTCAAGCGTTCTTCGGCATTTTTAAGCGACTTTTCGGCCACATCGACAAGAATCAGTTTGCCTTCCGGGATTGCGCTCTTTAAATAATAGCCGATATCGGGACCAATGGTTCCGGCGCCGATAATGGCGAACGTCTTGGGAAGCGCACGTGCGGGTCGTTCAATAAGTGGATTCAAATTCTTGTTGTACAGATTATTGGTATTCATTTTTTCTCCCATTTTCTCCTTCAACCCCTTCAATTAATTTAGAAATAATACGCGGTTTTAAGACGTATCCGGCCCCTGTTGGCTGCAATTAGGCCGATTTTAACACGTTAGCCGTTGTCGTAGTTCTTGACTTGAAGCGATATCGATCGTTTTCGTTTCCGGATCAAGCACAACGCCATATTGTTCATGTGCAAATTGTTCACTGATATATCCGTTCTGTATATCAGCGGCGATATCTTCCATATCGCGTTCCAGAGGATCACCGAAACCTCCGCCCCCGGCGGACACCATGGTCACCACGTCTCCGGCCGATAATTGCGTGAGTCCATATGGGTTTCCAGGCTTCTGGTTGACCAAAAAACTGGCTTTGCCTCCCCTTTTACCGCCAAAAAGTCCTTCGGGTGCATACTGAAATCGTCCGGCCTGGATTCCCAAATTCACTTGTCCGGAAGGGGCCAAGTCGTCATTGGGAATTTGAAAAGTTTCCACTTTGCCAAGGCCACCCCGTTGTTTGCCGGCACCACCTGAATCGGTAACCAGGCTTCGTTCCCCAATAATCAGCGGTGTATCGCTTTCAAAGATTTCAACCGGCGTATTGGCGCCATTGGCCGGGAAAATGTAGACATAGTCCCCATCTTTATCGGAACTGGCACCCAGTCCACCGCCGCGAATGATAACCGAATGGAAAGGCGCACCGTTATTGCGTTGTCCATAAAAGACATTCATTGCAGCCGGAGTTCCTCCGCTTGCAGCGATAACACGTCCAGGCCTGACGTCCGCCAGGGCCCGATAAATAATTTCGGTGACGAAATGGCCGATCTGCATACGGGCGGCCACGGCCGCCGGGAATTCACAATTGATGATGCTGCCCTTTGGCGCGCTGAGCTTGATGGGTCTGGCACTGCCGTGGTTGTTGGGCAGATCCGGGTCAAACATGCTTTTAAAGGCCATAAAAACATAGGCATAGGTGAAGTTGTAGACCACATTGCCGCCCCAATTTACCTGCTTTGAAGAGCCTTCAAAATCGACTTCTACGTCACTGCCCTCAATTTTCACTGCAGCCTTGAGAAGCAGGTTTTCCTTTCCTTCTCCCTGTTCTATAATTGCTTCAGCACGGTATACATTGTCGGGAATGGCCGCGATGGCCTCACGCATGCTCTTTTCGGTGCGGCCGATGATTTCGTCGGCCAAATCTTGCAGGCCATCCATGCCGTAGTCGTCAAGCAACAGACATATTTTTTCGGCACATACATGATTGGCGGCGATTTGGCTGCGAATGTCACCGATGACCTCTTCCGGCGTGCGCACATTAAAGCGGATCATTTCCAATACAGCCTCGTTTAAAACCCCACCGTCGTACAGCTTCACAAACGGTATAAACAGACCGTCCTCAAAGATATCATGGTTGTCGGAAGCCACGCGTCCGCCAATATCGGAGTGATGGAAAACGCAGGCTGTAAATGCCGTTACGCGGTCCCTATAAAAAATCGGCGACATGACGCAGACATCGTTCAGGTGCCCTGCCAGCGCCCAGGGATCGTTGGTAATGAAGACATCACCAGGCTTGTATGTCTCAACGGGGATTCGCCTAACCAGGTTGCGGATACCAATGGCCATGGCGCCAGATTGTCCGGGCGTTACAAAAGAACCCTGGGCCAACTCCCTGCCTTTAGAGTCGGTGAACATGCAAGTGTAATCGTGAGCATCGCGCAGCAGGCTCGAAAAGGCTGTGCGCGCAACAGAACCGTCGGCCTCATCAACAATGGATATCAGGCGACGCCAAAGTATTTCCAAAGTTATCGGGTCAAAGCTGCGTCCCATCTTTATTCCTCCTTTAAATCAATCCAAATGAAGCCAAACTCGTCGACCGAGGCTGTAGCATCTTCTCCGACGATGACGGTTGATTCCCTTTCTTCAATAATCGCCGGTCCTCGAAATTCGACGTCAGATGGAAGAAGATATCGGTCATATACAGTGTATGGTAAAAAATCACCGACAATGCCTGAATAGGCTGCGCGCTGTCCCTTAATAGCATTCTCTAGATTCCTGCCGGCCAGGTTTTTCCGGCTCAATTTCAGAAGGCGTTCCGGCAGGCTGGCGCGCACCCGGAAATTTATAAACTCCACCTGAGAATCGGGGTAGGTACGACCGTATAGTTTCCGGTAAAGGTCATCGTATCGTTCACGAAGCTCTTCAATGGACACTTCAGCAAAATGGCGATCTGGAATCGCTATGTTCATTTCAGACCCTTGTCCGATAAAGCGCAGATCAACTGAGCGTTGAAAGCTAATCGCCTCTGCATTTCCGGTTTTACTTAGGGTGCGGGCGCCTTCACTCTCCATCTCCTGGAACAGCTGCTCGATCGCACCGAAATCGGCTTGGGCCAAAGCGACTTTATGGCTTCGCACCAGGTCGAAAGCCCTGGGGGCTGTGAAGAAGCCCAAAGCTGACCCGACACCGGCGTTGGGAGGAATAATCAGGCGGGGAGTGCCCAATTTCTTGGCAAGACCATAGGCGTGCACCGGCCCGGCTCCTCCAAAGGCAATGATGGTGGTTATCTTGGGATTGCCACCCTTTTCAGCGATGTGAGTTTTAGCAGCCGCCGCCATAGTTTCATTTATTAAATCGTGAATCCCCCAAATTGCTTGTACATAGGAAACATCCAAGGGCCCGGCGATTTTTTCCTGGACCCCCAGCTTTGCACCATTTTCATCTAATGGCATTTCTCCACCGAGAAAGTAGTCGGCATTCAAATACCCTAAAAGCAAATCAGCATCGGTAACACAAGGATCCATGCCGTTGTTTCCGTAACATATGGGACCTGGTTCGGCGCCTGCACTTTCCGGTCCCACCTGCAGAGTTCCCATTTTGCTGACTTTGGCAATACTTCCACCACCGGCGCCGATCTCCATCAAATCGACGACTGGGACCTGAATGGTAAGCCCGCTGCCTTTCATGAAACGCTGCACCCGACCTACTTCAAAAGTGGGCACCACACTGGCTATGCCGTTTTGAATCAGGCACGACTTGGCCGTAGTGCCGCCCATGTCGAAACAGAAAATCTCGGGTATATTAAACAGCTTCCCGTAGTACTGACCTGAAATCACTGCTGCCGTGGGCCCGGATTCAATTATTCGGACAGGGAATTCGGCTGCGGTTTCAACGGAAGTGACTCCCCCGCTGGACAACATGATGAAAAGCTTACCGGAGAATCCGATTGTTTCCAGCCTGTCGGACAGCTTTGACAGATATCTTTTTGTCAGCGGCTTAACATAGGCGTTTGTTGCTGTTGTGCTGGTGCGTTCGTATTCTTTAATCTGTGGAAGTACTTCATAGGATATCGAAACCGTTAAATTTGGCGCTTCTTCACGGATGATTTCTTTAATCATCAACTCATGGACTGGATTTTCAAATGAGTTAATCAGGCAGACGGCAATGGATTCCACCTCCATATTCAGCAAACGCCGGATAATCGATCGCGCCTCCTCCGGGTCAAGGGATTTCAAAATGGAGCCGTCGCTCCGAATCCGTTCATCTACTTCGAACCTGAACCGCCTCGGTATCAGTGGTTGAGGAAATTCAGCGAAAATATCATAGACTGAATAGCGGCTTTCTCTACCCAATTCCAAAATATCACGAAAGCCCTTGGTGGTAATAAGGCCTGTTCGTGCGCCTTTTCTTTCAATAATAGAATTAATCACCAGGGTTGTGCCGTGGATCACCTCGTCTAATTTATCGATGTACCCGGGAACAAGGCGCTCAAGCCCTTTTACGCCGTATTCCACAGCGTCCGAAGGGTCTCTCGGGGTGGTCAGACATTTATTGACTGTGATTTCTCCGGTTTCGTCATTCAACAAAACGAAATCTGTAAAAGTTCCGCCGATATCACAACCTAACCGATAGAATTTTTTTCTCATGAAAATCTCCTACTTTGTCTCGAGGGAAACAGGTCTTAATGACTCTTGCCATCAAGTTCGATCTTTCTGTTCACCGACGGCTGGTAATTCGTATTTTTTAATTTTGCCCGTGGAAGTCTTTGGAAATTTCTTACAGAAAGTCATCTTCTTGGGCCATTTAAACCGGGCCAATCGATTTTGAAGAAAACCTTCAAGCATTTGGAGGGAAAAATCTGTACCATTTTTCTTTATAATATAGGCATGTCCAACTTCACCCCATTTTTCATCGGCAATACCGATAACTGCGACTTCGGCGATCTCTGGATAATCCTTCAGAACCGATTCTACTTCAGCTGGATAGACATTCTCGCCGCCGGAAATATACATATCCTTTTTTCGGTCGGAAAAGAAAAAATAGCCTTCATTACCCCTCCAAGCCAGATCACCGGTGTGGAGCCAACCTTTTTTCATACTTGTTTGTGTCTTTTTATCTTCTTTCCAATATCCGCTCATGCAGATAGGCCCTCTAACCACCAGTTCTCCCACAATACCTGGATAAACAGGTTGGTTATAATTATCAAAAATTTCAACCTCTCCATGACACACCGGCTTGCCAATTGTATTGGGATTGGATAATAGATCTTCTTCTGAGGCCCATAAAATAATTGAGGTTTCTGTTTGACCCATAATTTGTCTGATTGGAAATCCACTACAGCGACACAAGTCTAATAGCTTTGTTGTTACTTTTTCTCCGCCTATTGCACAAATTATAAGCGAGGAAATATCAGCGCGATTCTGCACCGGCACATCGAGCAACATTCTTAACATTGTCGGAACTGCTGAGAATTTTGTGATTCTATAATTCTCAATGTCATGATAGATATGTATGGGATTAAAAGATTGGTGGATGACCATGGTTGCACCATAGAACAAACATGGCGAAACTTGAATGAAAAGTCCACCGGAATGGTAAAGTGGTGACACGACCAACATGATGTCATCATGTTGGAAATTGAAGTATTCGCCGGCATTCAGGCAATTGTAGTATGTCTTTCGCAATGCAAGGAGCGCACCCTTTGGTCGACCACTTGTTCCTGAAGTATACATGATAACGTGATGCTGTTCCGGCTTTTCAGGATATGGATAATTTAAATCCGGCTGTTTCCTAAAATCTCCTGTTCTGGTTTCAGCATGATAGTCTCTTATGTTGAATCCACTTTTTGAATCGCCGACCCTGGATAGAATCATTCCTTCTGGATATCGCTGTCGGTTATCGATTTCCAGACTCTCTCCAAATGATGATTCATAGATAACTATATTGGGCTCTGCATTGTTCATTGCCCAATTCAATTCACTATGGGTCCAACGGGTGTTTAAAGGAACCAAAATAGCACCTATTTGAGCACATGCTAGGTAAATCTCAACAAATTCCGGGCAGTTTCTGAGCATAACCGCCACACGATCCCCTGAATGGATGCCCGATGCATCTAGCCAGGCAGCCACCTTTTGAGACGATTCCTGAAGCATTCGATAGGTGATCTTATTGTTTTCAAAAAATATGGCCGGTTTTTCGGGATGGCTTTCACTCCAATACTTTACCCAGTTGGCTATGTTATATTGATATAGCATGCGATGATTCCATGCGGTCTATATGCGATTTCTGGATAGTGACTGAAAGCTTACTTTTTCGCCAGAAGTCCGGAAAGGAAAATCCCCTATTAACCTTGTATGCGGTTTAAATGCATCAATCGATGATGCACTCTTCTCCGGATGGCTGACCGATCGGCGTACCACAAGGATCGAGTCCCTCTTTGGCCTTAAGTGCGGCCAACACACGTTCGGGAGTAATAGGCAGGTGCTTGATTCGCACACCAACGGCGTCATAGATGGCATTGGCAATAGCCGGTGCAGTCGGCACGCAACCGGGTTCACCAACACCCTTGGCTCCAAAAGGCCCGTAGGGATCGATAGTTTCAATGATTACCGGCTGAATGTTAATAGCATCCTTGGCCGTGAGCACCTTATAGTCCCTAAAATTGGGATTCATGCATTTTCCCTTTTCCGATAGAACCTGTTCTTTAAGCGCATATCCAACGCCCATGAGAACGCCACCGTATATCTGGCCTTCCAGGAGCATTGGATTGATGGCACGCCCCACATCATGTGCAGCCACATAATCTAGAATGTCAACCTGTCCGGTCTCTTCATCCACACGTACTCTTACACCGTGTGTCCCAAACGCCCAGGTCATAGAGCTGTTGCCTGTAAAATCGCGAGCTACATTCTCATTATCAGGATCGTAAAACACCTCTGAGGACAACATTTCACCACTGTATTTAAAATGCTCCTTACGAATCAGCTTATCAATTTGGATCTTTTGGTCCGACACTTCGGTCTGAAATGCAAACCCGTCGCAAAGCGTAATTTTTTCTGGTGTGGTCTCCAATTCTTGTGCTGCCAATTTCAATATATGATTCTTTATTTTCTGAGCGGCTTTATAAGCTGAGTTGCCGGCGACAAAAGTGGTTCGACTTGCGTGGGCACCGACATCCCATGGGCACACTTGCGTATCCGTATGAATGACCTTTATGTCTTCAATTTTGAGACCCAACTCTTCTGCCACTATTTGACCAATAATATTGTCGGCGCCCTGGCCGATATCCGTCGCACCAGTGAAGACTTCCACCTTACCGAAATCATCCACTTTAATGAAAGTTCCGCAACCATCCGATTTATAGATACGCGCCCCACCGCCGTTATGGATTAGGGATGCCAAACCAACGCCAACGCCTTTTTCTTTTGGCTTGGTCCAGTCCAGCCGTTTGAAAACTTCTTCAATGCATTGATCTATCCCGCAAGAGCTGATCCGAAACCCCTGCGGGGTAACATCACCTGGTTGGTTCCTGTTGATCCGTCGGAACTCAACGGGATCGATTCCCACTTTTTCGGCGAGTGCATCCATGGAGGATTCGATGGCAAAGGTGGCCTGGGGATTTCCGTAACCCCGGAAAGCTTGTGAATACGTGTTGTTCGTATAGACGCACTGGGCACTATAGCGTATGTTCCCTACCCGGTACAGACTCGTGATCGGCATCATCATAACACTAGGTGTCGTGGCCCCCCAACATGTATAGGCTCCGTTATCTAAAATCATCGATACATCTCTGAAAAGTAGTTTGCCGTTTTTATCACATCCCTGGGATATCTTGGTGATGGTCGGCTGTCTGGTCGAGGTGGCGAAGAATTCTTCCTCACGATCAAACACTAATTTTACAGGTCGTCGGGTATGATGGGCGAGCAGGATAGCAATATGCTCATACGCATAGGTGTCCAGTTTACTTCCAAAACCACCGCCGATACAGGGTTTAATAAGCCGGACACGTGGATTTACAATCCCCATTGTTTTTAGCGCTTCGGTAAAATCCTTTTTTGCCAGTGAAGGAATCTGTGTATTTGTGTATATGGTCAGACTGTTGGTATGGTCAAACTCTGCTAAAGCGCCACTTGTTCCCATGCAGCAATGGGTCACCCAGGTCGTGCTGTATTTATCTTCGACAACAAATTCTGCCGCGTCTCTAGCGGCATCGACATCACCGTAATGCAGTTTCCATGGAAGTTTGAGGGTATTCGTCTTGTGATCTTCGTGAATCAGCGGCGCACCGGGTTGCATGGCTGTTTCCGGATCAAAAACACCCGGTAACGCTTCGTATTTAACCTCAATTAATTTGATTGCTTTGCGCGCAATCTCTTTAGAAGTAGCCGCTACAGCAGCAACTTCATCACGGAAGGAGCGAACCTTGTTCGATTTCAAGGGCGGATTATCTTTATAGAAACCCATTTTCATCTTGGGGGGAACATCTGCACCTGTTAGAACTGCTCGAACACCGGGAAGGGCTTCCGCTTTCGAGGTATCGATATGGGTGATTCTAGCATGGGCGTATTTGCTGTAGAGAATTTTTCCATGGAGCATGCCCGGAACTTTGAGATCTTGGATGTAAACCGATTTGCCGATCGCCTTCTCAGCGGCATCGAGTTTTGGGATCCTTTTTCCAATTAATTTAAATTTACTCATGATACTCTCCAATATGTAAAATTAACTGTTCAATTAGACAAATAGGATTTGGCCTGATGGAGAATAAATTATTCGCCTGGGCAAACGTGTTGATCAAATCAAACGCTATTCATCCCGCCAGGCAACCGGCTTTACTTCCTGCGTATCACTGTCTCGAACGGCCTTTATAGAATTAAATATTGGTGTATATCCCGTACACCGGCAGATATTGCCCGCCAGGTAATGCTTCATCTCCTCATCGCTTACTTCAGGATTTTCCTCAAGCATGGCTTTGGAGGCCATGATCATTCCTGGCGAACAGAAGCCACACTGAATACCGCCATTATCAACAAACGACTGCTGCAAGGGATGCATGGTTCCGTCCTTCTTCGCGAGTCCTTCAATGGTCTGAACCTTTCTCTTGTTCACGTCAACCGCGAGATAAATGCAGGAATTAATCGCTTTACCATCAACGATAACCGTGCAGGCACCGCATTCGCCGCTGCCACAGCCTTCCTTGGTCCCCGTAAAACCCAGTTCCTCCCGCAAAAGATAAAGCAATGTCCAGTGATCTTTAACTGTATATTCAACTTGATGCCCATTAAGTTCAAATGATATCTCAGTAGCCATAGCTGCCAGGTCTCCTTATTTTCCAATTTGATTCGTTCTGTTCTAAATCACGAGGCGATTTTGAGAAAAATTGATTATTCCCCGAATTGTTCCACTCTCAAATAATCCGGACTAATATTTTCATACCCTAGTAATAACGGCATTTACTTTAGTTGATAGGACAAGTTAAAGCCGATCAGTCCCTCAAACGCTCAAGAATTTTCAACCCCATCCGTTTGACCTGGACATTGACCATTTTGCGTCGATACCAGGCTACTCCGCGAATGCTGTCACGGACCTTAGATTCCTCGCCGGCTATACGCCCGGCCTCGTCTAATACTTGCTCATCAATGGTTTTGTTGATGAGAAACTTTTCTGCTTCGTAGGCCCGGAGGGGAACCGGTGCTGCTACCCCCAGACAGATGCGCGCTTTAAGACATTTTTCCATATTTTCATCAAAGCTTAACGCGACGCCGACGCCCAAAAGAGGCAGCTCCATGGCGGCTCTACGCCCGAATTTAATATATGCGCTGCCGGTGTTGGGTGGTAATGGTGGAATTACAATCTCGGTCAGAATCTCGCTTGCCTCTAAAATATTTTGCCCAGGGCCGAGGAAAAATTTCACCAGATCTTCAATGTGCTCGCCTTTTGGACCTTGAAACTTTACCCGGGCATCCAAAGCAATCAGTGGAATTGCCCCATCGGCAGAGGGTACGGCATTGACCAGATTACCGCCTATGGTGGCGACATTGCGGATTTGGACCGATCCTATATTGGAAACGGCATCGTAAATGATGGTGTATTGGCTTTTAATAAGAGGAGAAGTTTCAAGTTTTCGATGGGTCACCATCGCCCCAATCCGCAATTCGCCGGTTTTACGATCTTGAACGATTTCGTCGAGTGCGGGAATATCTTTTAGTGAAATCAAATAATCTTTCACCAACTTATCTTCTTTTATCTTAACCACAACATCGGTCCCGCCGGCGACATATTTTGCCTGGTCACCGTGGGCCTCAGCCAGTGATATGGCTTCATCCAGGTTTTTTGGCTTCAGAACTTGAAAGGGTTTCATTGCCGGTCCTCCAGCTTATTGCTTATGGTTTGGTTATAAATCGAACAGGCGGTAATACGCGCCATGGTGCGATAGTAAAAAAAAATAAATGACGGCATTGCGGCTTGTATTCACGGATGTTATTGTCAGGCCCGTATAGCACAACGTTCGTTAATACCGGTAATCATATATGCGTTTTGTTTTGCGATCAGATCGGCCGAGCGCGCCATGGTCGACGATCTCAACTTCAGCACTTACCAAGATCTCCTTTTTAATGGCGGATTGAATTTTTTTGACCAATTCCGCTTCATTCGTCTTTGGATCATTCATGGACCGTTCAACCTTGATCGTCATATAATCCCGTCCGTCACTCTGACGCTCAAGGATGAGGTTATATTCACAACCAATGTCGCCGCATTCCAGATCGGCCCCTGTAAAACGTGACAGAATTTCGTCGATATGCCCTGGATAGGTATTAACCCCCCTGAAAACGATCATGTCGTCAGAGCGACCGAGGATGCGATCATGGCGGGGAAAAATGGATCCGCAACCACATTGACCCGGAATCAAACGGGTTAAATCTCTTGTTCGATAGCGCACCAAGGGAACAGCCTCTTTTCGCAGGCTTGTCACCACCATCTCTCCAATTTCGCCCGCTACGGCCGGTTCCAATGTCTTCGGATCAAGAATTTCTAAAATATAGCAGTCCGACCAGTAGTGTATTCCGGAATGTTGACTGCAATCCAATCCCATTCCGGGTCCATAAAGCTCCGTCATGCCGGTAATGTCGTATATATCTTCAACGCCCAGAAGCTCATATATTCGTTGACGCATCGCTTCACTGGTACGTTCCGAACCAATGATGATCTTTCTCAAATTAATTTTATCATTTAGCCCCCGGTGATCGATTTCTTCGGAGAGCAGAAGCGCCATCGAAGCGGTGCAGGTCATTACGGTTGTTTGAAAGTCGACAAGAAATTGGCATTGCATGTCCAAATTTCCCGGGCCAATAGGGATCGCCATTGCTCCTAATGCTTCGCATCCCATCTGAAAACTGATCCCGGCGGTCCAAACCCCGTATCCGGAAGATATCTGAACTCTGTCTTTCGTAGTAACTTCGGCCATCTGATAGCATCGGGCGAAATAATTTGTCCAGTCTTGGATATCTTTCCGGGTATAACATAGCACCTTGCGCTTGCCCGTGGTACCGGATGAGGCATGAATGCGAACGACATCCTCAAATGGAACGCAAAGCAATGGAAAGGGATAACCCTCCTTGAGGTCTTCCGCCGTGGTGAATGGGAGTTTCTGCAGATCTTCTAAGGCTTGAATATCAGTTGGACCGATACCTTTCTCGTCAAAACGTTTCCGGTAAACGTCTGATCCATTATATGCATGTGCCACCGTCCACTTGAGCCCTTCTATCTGCAATTTCTTAATTTCTTCGCCTGTCGCAGCATTTGGCATAAAATTTCTCTGCATCATTTTGTTTTTCCTACTATTTTGGAGTTTGTTGCAACGACCTAAAATAGACTCGGTTCACCAAACTCTCCAAATACTTCTCGAAATACGTTCGCCATCTCACCGACCGTTGCATAGCTCTTGCAACACGCTACCAAGTGGGGCATTACGTTCTTTTCATCTTTTGCCGCATTAGTCAAATCTTTCAAGGTTCGAGAGACTTCTTTGTTATCTCTTGTGCGCTTTAGTTCCTTTAATCGCTTAATTTGACGCTCCGCCCCGCTATCATCATATTGGTGAAGTTCAACATCCATGTCCACGCCCTCGGTGTACTTATTTACACCCACTTTGATGGCTTCACCGTTTTGGAGCCTTTTTTCGTACTCATAGGCTTGGCGGGAGACGCTCCGCTGGACATGTCCGGTTGAAATCCCCTCGATAATCCCGCCGATTTTTTCAACTTCCCCAATTTCGGCCAATATTTTCTGCTCCATCTCTTTGGTAAGCGTCTCGATAAAGTACGAACCGGCCAGGGGATCGACCGTGTCTCTTAAACCTATTTCATCCATCATGATTTGAAGCGTTCGCAACGAAAGCAAGGTGGATCTTTCAGTTGGAATCGTATAAGCTTCATCAAATGAACACAGCGCTGTCGTTTGCGCACTAGAAAGGGCTGCGGCTAATACATAGTAAGCACCTCTCATGATATTATTCTCCGGCTGTTCCTTGGTTAAACCGGAACCCCCTCCTCCGAAAAGCCCGCGCAAAAAGAGCGCCTTGTCTTTTTGTACACCGTAACGTTCCCGAAGCAGTTTTGCCCATAATTTACGTGCTGCCCGAAATTTGGCCACCGTCTCCCAAAGATTGCCGTAGATATTAAAATTAAATGAAAATCTATCTACAAAATCCTCGGCCTTGTAACCTCGCGCCACCACATTATCAATATAGGCAAATGCAATTGAAAATGCATATGCTATCTCTTGAACCGGAGTTGCACCGGACTCACGGATGTGGTAACCACAAACAGAAACCGGGTTACATTTCGGAAGAGATTTCATGCTGTATTCAATCGTGTCACCGATCAATCGTACGGCCGGTTCAACCGGGTATATCCAAGCACCTCGACCGATAATCTCTTTTAAAATATCGTTTTGAGGGGTTGCCGATATCACTTTTCTGTCATAGCCATATTTCTCGGCTACGGCTTGGTACATGGCCAACATGATGGATGCGACAGCATTGATGGTCAGGCCGCTACCAATGCGGTCCAGCTGGATATCCTTGAAGGCAATTTCAAAGTCTCTCAGCGAATCGACCGCCATGCCGACCCGGCCCACTTCACCGTCTGCCATCGGGTCATCCGAATCATAGCCCATCTGAGTAGGAAGATCGAAGGCCACATTCAACCCTGTCTGTCCATGGGAAATCATCAGTTTGAAACGATTGTTCGTATCTTCGGGAGTCCCAAACCCTGTATATTGCCGCGTTGTCCAGTTACGGCTGCGGTATCCGAGCGGGTGCAGGTTTCGTGTAAAGGGAAATTGGCCGGGATCACCCAAGTCCTTTTCATAATCAAATCCAACTCGCTCAAGATCCTTCGGTGTATATACCGGTTTTACTTCTATACCGGATTGCAAAATGACCTTTTTGATGGCATCTTTTTCGTCTTTAATGTAAGTCGCTACGCCCATGTTGACCTCACTTTCTATTTCTTTCGATAGTTGGCAGCCCCTTTATCAGGGACCATAAAGCTTAATGAATGAAGGCTCAAAGCCAGGTTTTATTATCGCGGACAGTAAGGTATCAGACCATCGCTTGTATAGACGGAATGATCTCTTTAAAAGGTGTACCATTTGGAAAGACGCCCTTGACACCGATCTCTTTCAGCTTCGCGATGTCCTGTTTGGGAATCACACCACCGACGACGACATGGACATCAGACATCTCTTTCTCTTGCAGCTTATTGATCAGTTTCTTGCAGATTGTCATATGCGCCCCGGTCATGATGCTCAGGCCTATGATATCAACAGCTTCTTGAATTGCAACCGAAATAATCTGATCGATACTCTGATGCAGCCCGGTATAGATGACTTCCATTCCGGCATCGCGAAGGGCCAATGCTATGATTTTGGCACCGCGGTCATGGCCATCCAATCCGGGTTTAGCAACGAGAATCTTGATTGTTTTTGATACCATTGATTGGTCTCCTTATCTTTCAAATCAAACCATTGGAGGAAATTTGTAACAAACGGATTATTAGTAGCCCTTTTTAAAGATTTCTCTGGCGATGGTGGATTGCAAAACCTCATGGGTGCCCCCTCCCGACAACAGGAAGCGATTGTCTCGATAATATCTTTGAACCGGATACTCCATTGAAAACCCATAACCGGCATATATTCGCGTCGCTTCATCACAGGCCCGGCAACAGGCCTCAACAGTATAATATTTGGCCATGGAGGCTTTATTGAGACATGAAATTTTGTTATCAATCATGTGGGTGACGTTTTGGAGCATTAATTGTCCGGCCTCCAGATCCACCGCCATGTTGGTAATTTTGGTTTGGATTTGCGGGTAATTTGCGATCGGTTTGCCGTAAGATTCGCGTTCTTTGCAATACTGAATTGAATCATCCATCGCTGCCCTGTGAAGCCCCACGGCCAGTGCCGCCGTCATTATCCTGATTTCAGCCAAAATTGTCAATAGTACATCCAGCCCACGGCCTTCCTCGCCCAGCCGGTATTCAGCAGGAATATGGCAATCGTTGAAATATATTTCCGAATAGCCTGAAGTACGCAAACCCAGTGTTTTGAAGCGTTCACTTCGGGAAAACCCGGGGGTATCCGAAGGCACTAGAAAAAAAGCTAATCCGCGCAGTTTTTTGGACGGATCAGTTTGACACAATACTGTGTGAAAATCGCCATAAGGACCGTTTGAGGACCATGTCTTCATGCCGTTGATCACATATCCGTCGCTCGTTTTTTTGGCTGATGTTTTAACCGCGGCAAGATCGGAACCGGCTTCAGGTTCAGTCAACTGAAATGCTCCGATTTTTTCCCCTCTAAATACCGGTCGTAAAAACTCCTCATGCATCTGCTCGTTACCATAAAGATAAAGTCCATTGGTCGCCATCAACCCTTCCATGGCAACGGTAGCAGCCAAACTTACCAATCCCCTTGAGAGTTCCTCGATGAGGATGCAGTAAAGTGTTGTATTTCCTCCCGAACCACCGACCTTTTTTGGATAGCGGATGCCCATGGCGCCCATTTGGGCCAACTGTTTATACAGATCCTTGGGAAAATCTCCCTTTTCATCCAGTTTGCCGGCAATGGGCCTAACTTCTCGATCTACAAAGCGGGCAATGGTCTTTCTTACCATCTCCTCAGAATTCGATCTTAACATTCGTTCCTCCCTTGATGATCCATCTATGTGTCCGTAGAACAAATCAAAGGCAATTCTCACATAATGTCATCGGAAAGTCTGCACCTACCGAATCTGCTAAACTTTCCTCAACTGCCTGATCAGTTCCGGTACAATATCTTGCAGATTCGCCACGATGCCCCAGTCCGCAACTTTAAAAATGGGTGCTGTTGGATCTGTATTGATGGCTACAATGTAGCGTGAATCGACAATTCCCGCCCGGTGCTGAATAGCACCCGAAAGCCCGCATGCGATATAGATCTCCGGCCTCACCGTCTTGCCCGTTTGCCCGATTTGGTTCTCAGTCGGAACATTGCCCTGTTCCACCGCGATACGGGTCCCGGCAAGGTCGCCCTCCATGATCTCGGCGAGTTCACTTAGTAAAGCAAAACCTTCCTTACCATTAACCCCACGCCCGCCGGACACGATAACCTTGGCCTCGGTAATCTCTTTTCCCGGTTTTTTCGTTCGGACTGTTTCAAGAACTTCGGTTCCGATCGCCGACTCATCAATGTTGACTGTATGCTGACGGATTTCTCCTTTTTTTGCAGGAACGGGTTGGACTTTCATCACACCAGGGCGCACCGTTGCCATCTGCGGCCGCGAAAACCGATTGGCAATTGTAGCCATGATATTGCCGCCAAAAGCAGGGCGTGTCTGGAGCAGATATTTTTCTTCGGGATCTATGGTCAACTCGGTACAGTCGGCTGTCAAACCGACGCCGACACGATGGGCCATACGGGGTGCCAGATCCCGTCCGATATGGGTGGCCCCAATAAGAAAAATATTCGGCTTATAAGACTGAATGAGCTCCGCAATCACATTGGTATAGGCAATAGTACGATAGTCGGCCAATGCTTTATGCTGGGCAACATAAACAGTATCGGCACCGTGTCCAACCAAAGTTTCAATCAGATGTTCGACGTTATCTCCCAAAAGTACGGCCGAAACGGTTTGATCCAGATCGGCTGCCAGGTCTTGGGCCTTGCCCAGAAGTTCAAAAGAAACCCGGGACAACTCACCATTGCGTTGCTCCGCAAACACCCACACCCCGACGCGGTCATTGAAATCCGGCACTTCACGAGGCTTTGCATCGGATAAAATTGCACCTTTTTTACAAACACTTAGACAGGCGCCGCAGGAGGTACACCTATCCAGGATGTTTGCCTTTCCATCGACCATCTCAATTGCATCGTAAGGGCAATTTTTCAGGCAGCGCTTGCAGCCGTCACAAAGTTGCGCCTCGATCCAAATTGTCATTTTATCCTCCAGTGAAATTTTTTAGAGTTTTTTAATTGCAAATTGCTTGGGCAGATTCGGCTCACAGATAAGCCTGGGGAAAAAAGCAAGGGGCAGCCGAATCTCCTGTGACGTTATTCTTGTTCAAAGAGCTGGCAAGCGGCCGCGACCGCTTTACAAGCTGTCGCACCTTCGCTCTGGCCAAGCCGCTGAATCAATTGACGCACAATCTCCTGCTTCGATCCTTCCAGTAACTCGCCTTGTCGTTCAAATTTTGGAGCGAAAGTTTTGATCACCTGCGTCAACGAACCATCCAATCCAACTTCATCGGCTTTTAAATTTAACTCGGCAGCGTTCCAAATCTTAATTGGTGCTTTTTCATTGCAGCCGTTGATCAGTTTTTCGATGTTTGGATAACGTGGTTTATTCAGATCGCTGACTACGGTAATAAGGCCGGGAAGCCGGCAGCGTATTCGCTCATACCCATCTTCCAGCAGGCGATGAACCACGATATGGTCCTTTTCTATGGCTTCGATCCGGATGACGTAGGTGACCTGGGGAACGCCAAGATGGTCGGCCACTTGAGGACCGATCTGAGCCGTGTCGCCGTCAATGGCCTGGCGGCCGCTTATGATCAAATCAAAACTCCCGATTTTTTCCACGGCTTTTCCCAACGTGTATGCCGTAGACCAAGTATCGGCCCCCGCAAACAGACGATCCGTGAGTAATACGGCTTGATCGGCTCCCAGACCGATAGCTTCGGTCAGAGCGTCGATGGCTTGAGGAGGTCCCATACTGACCACAGTGACCTTGCCTCCAACCGTTTCCTTAATTTGTACGGCTGCCTCCAGCGCGTGCCGGTCATCAGGATTGATAACGCTTTTCAAGCCTTCCCGAATCAGATTCCCGGTTTTGGGATCCAGTTTGGCTTCGGTCGTATCAGGTACTTGTTTTAACAGGACAATGATATCCATATGTCGACCCCCTAACCTTTAGATTGTCTCCTCGAACTTCAGGCGTGCCAGCTCATCTTCTGAATATCCCAAAAGATCGCCATAGATTTCCCGGTTGTGTTCTCCGAATCTGGGTGGAAATTTCAGGTGCATGTCATTTGTTTTTAGATAGGGTGTGATGTATGGCGCTGGAGCGAGTGTTATCTTCTTTTTTGAGATCGGATCTTGCGATGTCAATAGCTTTTCTTTCACCAGCGGATCGTCGATTATTTCGGGAATTGTTTTGATCTTGCTCACAGGTACTGTGATGGAACTGAACAGATCTAGAAAAAATTCGGAACTGTGTTGGGAAGTAATGGCACTGATAGCCTGGTGAAGATTGGCGGCATCCGCAACACGTCCGCTGTTCTGTTTGTATTCCGGTTTGTCGAGCGCCTTAAAAACGTCCTGAGAAACCATTGCCGCCCACTGACGATCATTGCCAACAGCCAGATAGATAAAACCGTTTCGGGTTTTGTAGACAAAAACAGGACAAAAAAATTCATGTGTGTTGCCTTTGCGTGTAATCCGCTTTCCAAAACTGGCTGATAGCGTGATTGGAACCGTCAACCAGGATACAGAAGATTCGAACATGGAAAGATTGATGTGGGCACCCTCTCCGGTTACCTGACGCATCAACAAGGCCTTCATTAGCAACCCGTAAGCATGTTCACTGGTGCCCATGTCGGGCAATGGAACACCTATCGTCTGAGGACTTTGGTCCGGTTCACCGGTCATTTCCATCAATCCCGATCGGGCCTGCAGGATAGGATCATACGCACCCTCGTTGCTATCTGGGCCAAATCCGGTGACTCCCATCCAAATAATATCCGGTTTAACCGCCTTTAGGGTGTTATAGTCGATACCTAGCTTCCGGTAATTGCGGGGCAGTTGATTGGTCACAAAAATATCAATATCAAGGGACTTGATCAGAGACTTAAGAATTTCTTGACCTTCAGGTTGGGCCAAATTCAGTGTAATGGCTTTTTTCCCGGCATTGATGCACAAAAAATAGGCATTCATCCGTTCCTCATCCAGGACATTTTGGCCGATCAAACGGTTGGGGTCGCCGTATACAGGATGCTCGAGGCGAATGACATTTATACCGTCCTGGGCTAATCGATAGGTCAAATAAGGCACTACCGTCGCCTGTTCAAGTGACAATACTTTGATTCCACTTAAATAATCCATTTTTGTGAGCCTTTTTTGGGGGATGTGAAACTCGTTTCGCTCGATTCACATATTTATATTTAATATATTAATTATTAACAGTTGCATTCTTTTTTGTCAAGACCTTTTTTCAGGATAACGTAAAATATTTTTCGCTTTTTTGAGAGGGACGGCAGTGTCCTCAAATGGTATCAATTGAAGTGACCAAACAAAAATTGAACCACAGAAAGGAGCACTGCCATGGATTCCCATTCTACACCAAACGAGAAAAAAATCATTCAACTTAATGAATCCGCCATAAAGGGCCATCTTGGAGAAATGGTCCGCAGTACGGTGGAAGAGACCCTGATCCAGATGCTGGGATGCGGAAGCCGACCACCTTTGTAATGCCGAGAAGTATCAGTGCTCTGAGGCCCGCAAAGATACGAGAGCGGGTCATTATCAGCGCAAATTTGCATACCAGGGCCGGCTCCATATTGGCGATCATCAACACGGTGAGGTTGCTTTGAAGGTTCCAAAGCTTCGTCGTCAGACTTTTGAAACAGCCATCATAGAACGCTACCGCCGCCGAGAGACTTCAGTAGAAGAGGCATTGGTGGAGATGTGCCTTGCGGGGGTCTCTGTACGACGCGTTGAAGACATCACCAAAGCGCTATGGGGTACGAAAGTCAATTAACACCGCCATTTCGAAAAACCCATTATGTCTGAGACGGCATATTTGGGAGGAACCGAGAGAATCGTATGCACATGATCCGGCTGAACATTGATCTCCTTCACCTCAACCAAGTCCTTCCGGCGTGCCAAATGGTACACTTGCTGTTTCGCATATTCTCCTATCTGACCATCAAATATCCGGTACCGATACTTGGGGCAAAATACAATATGATATTTGCATTCATAAATCGTGTGTGATACCTTCTTAAAATCAATCACTGTGTACCTCCCTCACTCTGCGTACCTTCCAGGGAGGTACATTATATAACCTCTTCCAAAGTCTTAATACACCGGTCGAACCTATTCAGGGTACCACTACCTGAGGTAGTGGTTTAAGCCCATTAGTCAATACAATAACTGAAGTCATTTTTTTATTGACAAACAATTTTACTTGAGCTATTGGTTTTTTAGTTAATAGATTAATAGTTTATTTATTAAATTCAAATCTATTAGATTTTTTAAGGAGATACGTATGATAGAAAAAGCCTTTATCCCCTACAAAGGGTACTACAGCACCCCTTTTTGCAAATGGCAGGGTAGCTTCGCCAATGAAAACGCCATCGTTTTGGGAGGTGAAACAGCCAGGCGGTGGCTGGCAGAGAAAAAGTGGTCGCCTGAGATGTTGGACTACCTATTTTGTGGAATCACTGTTGGACAGCCGCATCAATTTTACTCGAGCGTTTGGGCTGCGGCTCTCATCGGTGCCGGTAACATCCCGGGGGTCTCCATCAGTCAGGCTTGTTCTACCGGTGCAACGTGTGTATATCTGGCGGGGCTCGGCGTCGAGAGCGGCCTTTATCAAACGGCATGCATCTTGTTGGTGGACCGTACATCCAATAGTCCCCATACCATCTGGCCCAATCCCACCGGCCCTGGAGCCCAAGTCATTTCCGAAGACTGGATGATCGATAATTTCAACAGCGATCCCAATGTGGGGTTAAAGATGATTGAAACTGCCGAGAAAGTTGCCAGAGACGGTGGTTTCACCAAGGAACAGTGCGACGAGTTGTCCTTACAACGGTTTGAGCAATATCAGGCCTCATTGGCAGATGACAGAGCCTTCCAGAAAGGCTACATGTTTCCGGCCGAAATCAAACTATCCAAAAAGAAAACGATTCTGGTCGAGGAGGATCAAGGTATCACCCCGACCTCAGCAGAAGGGCTGGCACGACTCAAACCGGTCATTGACGGCGGGGTCCATTCATTTGGTGCACAAACCCATCCGGCGGACGGAAATTGCGCCATCATCGTCACCACAAAGGAAAATGCCAAAACACTCAGTACCGATCCTGCAGTTACCATACAGGTCATCGCCTATGGCTATTTTCGAGAGAAAAAAGGCCGCATGGCCGCAGCACCAGGTCCTGCCGCCCAGATGGCCCTTGATGCGGGAGGTCTTAAGATCTCAGATATGAAGGCAATCAAAACCCACAATCCTTTTGTCGTCAATGACCTGTATATGGCGAAATTACTTGGCATCAATCCGGCTGGAAGCGCATCGCAAGGTTTTAACAATTACGGTTGCTCCTTAATCTACGGTCATCCACAGGCCCCAACGGCCGGACGGCTGATAATAGAGGGCATAGAAGAAGTTGTTCAATCGGGCGGGGGGTACTTACTATGGGCAGGATGTGCTGCCGGAGATACTGCCGCGGCATTGTTGCTTAAAATTGGAACCTGACAGAAAATTTTCCAAACAGGATTTGCGAAATCTTTAATTTCAGGATAGAATGGAACTCAATAGTCGGCATACACTATGCCATCTCACTTACTAACATACTCAGTGAATCTCCTCCCGCAGAGCGGGAGACATCATGAAGCCCCCCAGGGGGGGCTCAATGTTGGGAAAGTCCCTATACGTCTTGTTTTAGTTATTCAAAATCCAACTCCCCTTGATCATTTTCAAGGGCATCTTGTTCACCGATGTACTTCCTGATGGTTCCCTCATCCAGACCCACTGTGCTTACACAGTATCCCCGGGACCAGAAGTACAAGCCCGTCACACGTTTGTTCCCCAATGTCTGCCGGTGGATCTGAACTGCATTCTTCCCTTTGATAAACCCTATCGCAAATGCAACGCTATATTTAGGAGATATGCTCAGACACGTATGGATATGGTCCGGCTTCAGATGCCACTCCAAGACTTCTATCCCTCGTTGGCGGCAGAGTTCCTCTACTGTTGTCCCAACTCGTTTTCGGAATCTCCCGTATAGCTCCCTCTTTCGAAATTTCGGAATGATTACAGTATGGTATTTGCAATCCCATCTCACATGCAATAAACTTTGTCATTCGTGCATAGGTTCTTCCTCCTTCCCTTTCTTAGGGACTTTCCCGGATCGGTAGAACCTATCCGGGTCCTCCACCAAAGGTGGCCGGACCGACCAGGTTTGGCGATCAGCACCACCCTTTGTCCTTATGCAATTGCTTGTTTTGATCATTACTATGATTTTCCCGCAATTGGCCTTATGGCTGCCGAGAAAGATGTTTTAAAACATTTCAATTGAGGCTTGAGCTTGCCCAAGTACCGGGCATTACAATGATCGTACATGAAAAAGGCAGTAATACTCTCATCTTTAGCGAACAAGAAAATCCTATCCGCCATAAAGGGTAAAAGCCGCCACATACGGCCAGATCAATGAAAAGGCGGTTTGCCGCAAACCAGTTACACTTGAAATGTTTTCTGATCCGGAAAATGTAACATCCGGTCAAGCGGCAAGTCCTTTAAGGGTTGGAGATTGCTGTGCCAATGCCGACGGCAGATCCTGCGTAATCATGGCCAGTGAGGAAAAGGCAAAAGCTCTTTCCGGGAAACCGGTCTGGATACTCGGAGTTGGTTCCACATCAACCACCGTGAATCTTGCCGGCAGAGACCTTTTCAACGGTCTGACCGTTGCGATGGAAGCAGGCAGACAGGCCTATAAGGTGGCTGGAATCGGCCCCAAAGATGTGGGATGTGGCCGAGGTGCATGACTGCTTCACCATCGCTGAAATGATGGCTTACGAAAATCTCGGTTTCGCCAAACCGGGAGAGGAAAAGGAACTTATCAGGAATAAGGAAACTTATAAGGAAGACCGAGGCAAATGAATTGCCGAACGGTCAATTGAATTGTGTATTTGAAAAGGTATAGGGTCCTGTGGGATTTGATTGTTTTCCGTAGGGCAGGCCCTTGTACCTGCCGTGATGAGGTCGGCATGGAGACCCACCCTACGGCTACTGTATTAAAAACACGAATTAGACCTTTCTAATCCGGCATGCAACATTGCTGAATTCACAATATCCTGTCACAGGGTCACGGGATTCCAGTTCGACAAGGTTATTTGCATTCAACTCGTTTTCCCATCCATGACTCAAGCTGACCACACCGGGCCTCATATCCTCGGTTACACTTGCTTTTACGGACACCTGTCCTCTTCTCGTCTCCACGATCATCTGATCGCCATCAGCAATTCCCGCGCTCTCTGCAACTTCCGGATGCAGCCAGGCAACCGGATCGGGCGCCAAAAGCCGCAACTTCGAGATATTTTTCATCTGCCAGTGCGTGTATTCCGGTATCCTGGCCCCTGTTACCAGTACCAATGGAAACTCCCTTGCAAGCTCCGGATTTCGGACAGGACTCTGGGTCGGTTCTTTATGGTTCGGTATTGGGTCATGGCCAAAATCTGCCAGGGACTGTGAATAGAGTTCTATCTTTTTGGAAGGTGTTCTTATCTTTTTCGGCATCTCATAGCTTCTTTCACCGAACATAATGCCCTCGGGCTTATCATTCAGTTGTGCCATGGTCAGTCCGCTGGGTTCAATCATATGCGATACGACCTCTTCGTCGTTTTTCCATGGAAAGTATTCTCCATAACCCATCTTTCTTCCAAGTTCTGAATAGATCCACCAATCAGGCTTGCTCTCACCTATGGGTTCTATTATTTTTCTGCTCAATAACGCATACGGAATACCCATTGTAAGAGCGTAATTATATGCAAGGCCAAGCGTTTCAACCGAAGAACATACCGGAAGCACCACATCCGCGAGTCTTGCGGTCTCTGTCATGAATAGATCTGAAACAACAAGCAGATCAAGCTTTTCAAATGCCTTTTTTAATTTCTTGGAATCAGGCCACGCGGCCACTGGATTTCCGGCACTCACCAGCATGGCTTTGACCGGATACGGTTTTTCGGAAAGGATGACGTCCGGAAGAAGCATCTGCTGTCCGTAGGGAGATGTCATACCCCAGAAGGATCGGAAGATAGGATACTCTTCCGCGCCTATGGGTTCTCCCTCTACCGGCAGCCTGAGGTCGGACAGACGCATAAACGGATTAGTACACCATCCTCCCGGCCTGTTATAATTTCCGGTTATCGCTTGCAGGATGGCAAGGGCCCGGCTGTTCTGAAAACCGTTAATATGCTGATCAAGCGTATTGATTCCCTGCTCTATACAGGCACCGTCTGCTTTAGCATATATCCTGCTGATCTCATATATGTCGGAAGCTGATACCCCGCATATTTCAGCAGCCTTTTCGGGTGTGTACTCTTTTACATGCTCAGCGAGTTCATTAAAACCTGTCGTATACTCCGCGACAAATTCTTTGTCATAAAGCCCTTCGCTGATTATGACATTAATCATTGCAAGCGCCAGAGCAGCATCAGTCCCAGGCCTGTTGGCAACGTGGATTCCCTTCTTCGCCAACGGTATCCGTTTCGGGTCGATTACGATTAGCTTTAGTCCTTTGTCTATCAGATCATGAATCCTTGCCGCAACAGGAGGTTCAGATCCATCAGGATTATGCCCCCAGAAAATAACACAACCGGCATTATCAATATCAGAGAGAGGATAAGATCCCAATGTAAAAAGCCTTGCCATTATCCTGACACGGAAGCAGTGCGCCTCTATGGAAAAGAAATTCGGTGTCCCGAATGCTCCCCGCCATCTCTGTGCAAATGCTGATATGAGGACGTTCTCCGCCCCGATCGATCCTACCGATAAGGCCACGGAACGAGCGCCATGTTCATCCTTTATTTTCTGCAGTTTTCCGGCAATTGTATCCAACGCATCATCCCATGTCACTCTTTGCATATTCCCTCTTTTGTCCCTCATCATCGGATGCGTTATCCGATCCCTTGAATAAACATAATCAGGAAGATGTTTACCTCTTGGACAAATTATACCTTTGGTGGCGGCATGCTCTTTCATCCCCTCTACATTAATTAGCTTGCCATCTTTGACATGGGCGTCTATGCCGCAAACCATAAAACAAAGCATGCATACGGATTTTATTACTTTTGTTTCGTCGGATTTATTGTTCACATTATTTACCTCCAATTTTTTGATCTTAAGGTTAATGAACTTGTAAAAAGCAAAACCCATTTAACGATTTGAAATAATTATAAATATCTGGTCTTTTCGCTTGCCTTTTGCTTTACATTTTGGTATAAGCTACCGAGAGAACCCACCAGCCGTAATATATTTTCGAATAGATGTGTCCAGCAGGCTGTCGGATTTCTTAACTCCTTTGACAAAACGGAAAAGAATCAATCTTCATGATCCCTGTTATCAAAGACTCTTTTGCTTTTGCCTTCCGATCGGGGAAGACTTGCATAATCCACAATCTCCACATTGCAGCTTACCAAAATCTGCTTCTTGATCTCTTCACTAATCTTTTTTGCCAATGTTTTATCCTGACTGTTATCCACAGCCTGATCCCGCTCCACCCTGAGAAGCATGTAATCCCTGCCGTCTTCCCTTCGGTCCAGAATAATCTGGTACTCGCTCCCGATCCCACTGATACCGGAGAGGACATGATCGATCTGTCCTGGATAAATGTTTGTAGCCCTGAAGATGATCATATCGTCGGATCGTCCCAGGAGGCGATCGTGTCGGGGTAACAGGGATCCACACGGGCACTCCCCTGAAATCAAACGGGTCAGGTCCCTGGTTCGATACCGGATCAGGGGAACAGCCTCTTTCCTCAGAGTCGTTACGACCATCTCACCGATCTCACCTTCAGAAACGGGCTTCAGGGTTTCCGGGTCAAGAATCTCCAGGATAAAGTAATCGGCCCAGTAGTGAATGCCCGTGTGACAGACACATTCCAGTCCCGTCCCCGGCCCGTATAGTTCAGTCATACCTGTAAGGTCGAACAGATACTCGATGCCCAGGAGTTCGCGAATCCTCGCCCTCATAGCATCACTTGACCGCTCGGAACCAATGGTCATTATCTTGAGATTGATCTTGTCCCTGATCCCCCGGCGGCTGACCTCTTCAGCCATAAGAAGCCCCATGGAGGCGGTACACATCAGGACGGTCGTCTGAAAATCAATGAGGAACTGGCACTGCATGTCCAGGTTTCCCGGTCCGATGGGAATTGCCATGGCGCCCAGCCGTTCACAACCGAGTTGAAGACCCGCCCCGGCAGTCCACACACCGTACCCGGAGGATATCTGAACCCGATCCCCGGGAGTAACTTGTGCCATCTCATAGAGGCGCGCCATCATATCCGACCAGTCATCAATATCTTTTCGGGTATAGCAGAGCACCTTTCGTTTTCCTGTGGTACCGGACGATGCGTGGATGCGGACGACCCTCTCAAATGGCACTGAAAGGAGGGGAAAAGGGTATCCCTCCTGCAGGTCCGTACCGCTCGTAAAGGGAAGCTTTCCAAGGTCCCCGAGTGATCGAATACCATCGGGTCCGATCCCGGCATCATCCAGCCTTTTTCTATAAATTTCAGACCTGTGATAAGCATGATTCACAGTCCACTGAAGACCTTTGAACTGAAATTCCATCAACTCGTCAAGTGTGTTCATCCTGGGCATAAAACTTGTATCCATTCGCAATATCTCCCTAATTTTTGATAAGAACTCCCTTTTTTGGCGTTTGAGAATAGAATTTGAATCTATGTTAATTCAATTTATTCAACCTTGAATACCATGGCTGCCCTTGTATCCCCGGCGGCACAGCCAGCCCAAAGCCCATAGCCGCCGCCAAGGATAACCAGCTCTTCCAGAAGCTCTGCAATAAGCCGTCCTGCTGTAGGAGCCTGGGGGTGCCCGTACACCAGGGAACTGCCGTAATTGTTCATCTTCATCACATCGATTCCCATTTTTTTGCCATATTAATGTCGTTGACGATAAAGGGGTTGTGGGTCTTGATCGCCTTCATATCCTCTATATATCAACCCGTTTAGGGCATCCACGATCTTAATAAACTGTGTTATGCCTTTTCCACTCGACACATAAGAGCTGTGTGTGGCCAACCACCTATTTCCGGATTGCAGTATTCATGATCATCAGGACAAAGGATATTGGCATTAGACTCAAAGACTCCAAAAAGTTCCGGGAGTTTCTGGTCTCGCTCAGGGAACCACCAACCATGCTGCAAATCCACCATTTGCGGGTGTATGGCATCGGAGATTCTGACCCGCTGGCGGATAGTGCCCTGTGGGGTTGAAATAAGCGCCAGATCACCTTTTTCCAAGCCCAGCTTTTGGGCGGTTTTTGTATGAAGTGTAACCAAAGGCTCGGGATTTTTTTCCCGTGCCTTCTCAATCTGTCGCTGTTCAGAGTGGTACATGGGCATGAAACGACTACCGGTTATAAGAATCAAAGGATATTCCTCAACAAGATCAGGACTTCCCTTCGGACTCAGCTTGGGCTCACGATAAACAGGTAGTGGCTCCAGATCAAGATCTTTAAAAATAGAGGAATATATTTCCACTTTACCCGAAGGGGTTCCGAATCCAAACTTCTTATATCGGCGGTATTCCCTTTTTCCGAAGAAACCATACTGCTCTATGAGCTTTTCAAATGTAAAACCAACGGGCTCCAGACAGTGGTCATAGACCTCTTCTATTGTCTCCCAGGGCCAATGCTCGGCCTGTCCAAGTCTTGTCCCCAGCCCGCGGTAAAACTGATAGCTGTTTCGCCGCTCATAGAGAGGTTCTATGCCTGCAGGACAAGCCATGCAAAAATCATCCGTAATCCAGAGTTCAGGTTGCTCCACCGTTGAGGACGCCGGAAAAACATAATCCGCCAATGCAGCGGAGGGTGTGAGGTAATAGTCCATAACAACGTAGAGCTGGAGTGCTTTCAAGGCTTCAAAAACCCGCATCGTATTGGGTAAAGCAAGCAACGGATTGTTTGCGAGTGTAATGATAGCTGTTACAGGATAGGGTTTTCCGGTAAGTACGGCATTAAAGACTTCCCTGGAATGTGCCATGGATGAGGTCATAGCCTCAGGAACACCGACATAACCTGACGGTAGCTTTTTATTCGATTCAAAATATTTCTCCCAGCCCGGGAAGCCAAAAAAAGGATATTTATCAATCCCTATCTGCTTGGCCCTCTGCGTTGCAGATAATGGGTTGTTAAACTCCAGATAGGCCCCATCCAGGACTTGACCGACTTTTCCTGCTCTGCTAAAAATTTCACCGCCCTGAATCTCCATGTTACCGGTTATGGCACGTAATATCGCGCGTGCCCTGGCAGACTGGGTGGCATTTATTCCCTGCTTGTCGAGCCCATAACCCCATGGAATAACCGCTGGATGTGTGCTTGCATACATCTTTGCAGACGCTGTAATCAGCTCAGGTGAAATCATTGTAATTTCTGCTGCCCTTTTCGGGGTATAGGATTCTACAGCGGTTTTGAGTTCTTCAAATCCTACAGTCCAGCTTTCAACAAAGTTATGATCAAAAAGCCCTTCTTCAATGATCAATCGTATCCAGCAGAGCATTAACGCCACATCAGTACCCGGCCTGATCTGGAGCCAGAGGTCGGCCATTTCAGCCTCTTTTGTCTTGCGCGGATCGACTACAATCACTTTTGACCCACTTTTCTTTGCCTCTTTAAGCTCGAGATAGCGTCCTGTGGGTTCAGAGTTGTATGGTGAAGCGCCCCAGATTACGACGCATTTTGCGTTTTCAATGTCGCTGTGGACCATACCTCCATAAGTCGCATATTCAGTAGCATAGCTTGGGCACATGCAAATGAGGTTTGCACCGCTCATATTCGGCGAACCAAAGAGGTTATAAAAACGGCGAGCATCCCAATGATAGGTCCGTCCGGTGCCGTGGGTGAAGGACAGAGTTTCAGCGCCGTACTTGTCCCTTAGTTCCGATAGGTTGTCTGCCACCTCATCCAGGGCCTGATCCCAGCTTATCTGCTGCCAGCTGCCTTGGCCTCTTTCCCCGGTTCGTTTCAATGGATAATTGAGTCGTTGAGGATGGTAAACATGATCAGGCATCAAGCGACCTCGTTCGCAAATTACCCCTCGATTTACAGGATGTTTTGGATCACCGGTTACCTTGATTACCTTGTTGTTTTTTAAATGCAGCAGGGTACCGCATCTCGGATGGCACAGGCCACAATAACTTCTTCGTATATCATCCATTGTGATTACCCCCGGTCATAACAAAGGATTGGCTCTGACAATTATTTTATAGGATTAACCGGGGCTCTTTCGTGTCATGCCTTATATACCTTGCAGAGCAAGGCGCGATTGCACCAGCTTCCAATCATTGGATCGGCCATATCGGGATCATCGATAGTCAGCACGTTGGTATTGGATTCAAAGGCACCGAAAAGAGATGGGTATGCATCGGGTTTTTCCGGGAACCACCAACTCGATTCCGCATCAACCAAACCCGGAGGGATACTTTCCGTGACCAGTGCTTTTTGTTTAATCCGCCCTCTTTCTGTTTCAATATAGACCCAGTCACCTGAAACAACGCCCACCGATTGTGCGGTCTCGGGATGAATGTGAAGCAGTGGATCGGGATGTTTTTCACGATGCCCAATGCCAAGTTGCCGATGTTCCGAATGGAACATGGGCATGAATTTACTGCCCGCGCTCAGAATCAAGGGATATTCTTTGAAGACTTCCGGTGTTCTGATCGGACTTTCCGGAGGCTCTTCATAAAAAGGCAATGGGTCATAACCCAGTTCGTCAAACACGGTGGAGTAGAGTTCAACTTTCCCGGTGGGTGTGGCAAAACCATGTTTTTCATATCGTCGGTATTCTTTCTCAGGAATAAGACATCCTCTTTCTATGAACTCTTCATAGCTTATGCCCAATGGTGAGATACGGTATCTGTGCACTTCCTCAAGATCTTCCCAGGGCCAGTGCTCTTCCTGACTCAGCCTTATTCCCAGTCCACGCCAGATCTGGTAGTCTTCTCTTCGTTCACCGATTGGTGGAATAGCCCTCTCACCACCCCACACCACCCTTGATGAATCCTCAAAGGTGCTGCATAGCGGTCTTTCAAGCCAGCTTGCGGCAGGCAATACATAATCAGCCAATTGGGCCGTAGGTGTCATCCAGTATTCGAGAATCACATGGATATCAAGGTTTGGATGGGTTAAAGCCTCGTGAACAAGTCTTGTATTTGGCGCCCATGCCATGGGATTACTCACCCATGTAATCATTGATTTAATCGGGTAGGGTTTACCGGTCAGGATCTGTCTCAGGGCCAGTGGCGTAGATACCAGCATCCGGTGGATCACCGGCTCAGGGACGTTATAGACCCTTTGGTAATGAGACTCAAGGATCTCCCACGCGGGCCATGACATCACCCTGAATCTGTCTGAACCGATCTGTTTTTTTCTCTGTTCCACGGGGAGCATTTCCGTTAATTCAAGGGCTGAATCACAGATAAACCTTCCCCCGTTCATCTCCAGGACGGGGCTACTGACCGGATTTCCACCCGGGACATCCATATTACCGGTTATGGCCCTCAGGATGACCCTCACCTGCTCCACACGCCCCGAGTTAAAACCAAGCTGGTCACTGGCTACGCCTCTCTCAATACAGGCGGGTTTGGTTTCGGCATACATCCGTGCAGAC
>JBAPTR010000090.1:0-52948 GCA_049282265.1 Desulfatiglandaceae bacterium
AAAACGAGGTGGGCAATGCCAGGTAAGTAATGCGTTGTTTTCTGCAGGAATCCAGAAAGGACGCCATGGAACTGTTCATTTCCCTGGACTTCAGTACAAGCGTTGATGCGGACAGGAGGGTAGGAAAGAATTCATCCACATTCATGTCAAAGGAAATAGATGCGAATTGCAGAACCCGGCTTTCATGACCATGAAAGGATCTGGTGATCATTGCCTGCGAGAAATTCACTACGTTTCTGTGGGTAACCATTACCCCTTTGGGCCTGCCGGTGGAGCCCGATGTGTACATGATGTAGGCGAGGCTTTCCGGGTCATTGCACGTACTTTCCGGTTTGATTGGAATTGCCCCTTTCAGAAGCGCGGATACGGTGAGAAGTGGCTCATTCGGGTACCAGCAAGTATCTCGTTCCGGGTCATCGCTTATCAAAAGGGAAATCCCGGCATCCGCTGCGATAAATTGCTTCCTTCGCTCCGGCAGTTCTGGGTCGATGGGAACATAAGCACATCCGGCTTTCAGGATTCCCACAATGGCTGTGAACAGGGAGAGGCTCGGAGTCATGGAAATGCCGATTGCTTCAGCATTTTCCTCGGTATCCGCACAAATGGCTCCGGCAATTCGGGAGCTGGCTTCTTCCAGCTGGCGATAGCTGACCGTTCGCCCCTCTTTTTCCAGCGCCACTTTGTCCGGGAACTGCGTTGCCACATCTGAAATAATCCGATTCAGGGTCCGGGAATCGGGGCTTGTCTCCCGGCCTTCATGACATATGGCCAACTGTTTCCGCTCGGCTGTATCCATCAACGGAATTTCGGAAATCGGCAGGCCCGGGTTTTCGATTGCGTTTTGAACAATATTCTTATAATGCAGGGCCATTCTCGTAATGCTGTTTTGCCGGAAGAGGGCCGTATCATACTGGAACCAGGCCGCCAGTTTTCCGTTCCGGCGAACCAGCTCAAGCGACAGATCAAATTCGGAGGTGCCGGGATCAAATACCAGCAGGTCAGCCTCCAGATCCAGTACGGGGCTAAAAACGGGAGGGAACTTTCGCTGGTGGAACAGCACTTGGAAAATCGGAGTGCGGGACGGGTCCCGGGGCGGGTGTACCGCTTCCACCACTTGATGAAAGGGGACGTCTTGATGGGCCATCGCTGATAAAAAACCGGTTTTCACCCGGTTCACCAGTTCAACAAAAGTGGGTCTCCCGGACAAGTCCGCTTTCAGGGCCAGTGGATTCATGAACAGGCCGGCCATGGATTCGGTTTCCAGTGCTGTCCGGCCGGAAACCGGTGTCCCGACGGCCAGCACTTCCTGACTGGAATACCGGAACAACAGAAGCTGAAAGGCAGCCATCCATACCATGAAATCCGTGGCATTCCACGAACGGGCGGCTTGGTGGACCATCTCTTCCAGCTTTGCATCAAGCGGAAGGAAGTGAGCCGCCCCGTCGTGTTCCTGCCGGGACGGGCGTTTTCTGTCCAATGGCAATTCCAGCGGGGGAACATCTTTCAGATAGTCCTTCCAGAAAAGAATGTGGGAGTTCCCTTTCTTCTCGTCAGCCTGATTCCGCTGCCACCGGGCATAGTCCCGGTACCGGACCGGGAGCTCGGCAAGTGGCATCGTTTCCCCGGTGAGGGCGCCGTGATAGAAAGAAAGCAGGTCTTTGAGCAGAATCATCTTGGTCCAGCCATCGGTAAAAATGTGTCGCATGGCAAAAAGCAGCACGTGTTCTTCGGGGGATATTCGATACAGAAAGGGCTGAACACCAGGACGGTTTTCATGGAAAGTGAGCCGTTGTGTGTCAGTTTTCAAACGGGAAAGGACCTGTTCCAGATTCATTCCCGTCACATCCACCTCGGTTATCTTCTGCTCCAATTCAGACGGTACCAGAGGCGTCTGGACGGGTTCACCATCAATTGTCTGAATGACTGTCCGAAGAGATTCATGCCGGACGATCAAGGACTGCCATGCTTGATTCAGTTTTGCAGAGCTCAGCACGCCTGAGAGGTGGTAGGCGGCATGACTGGTAGCTGTCCTTGTGGAGCCAGGCGCCCATTGCTCCAACACCCAGAACCGCTCCTGCTGAAAGGACAGGGGAGCCGGCCGGGCTTCCTCATCAGGCAGGCATTCCAGCTCATCCAATATTTTTTCCAGTTCAACATTCACCGCTGTCCGTCGATGCGCCACTTCCTCCGCCAGTTCCGCAACGGTGGGGGCCAGGAAGAAGACGGATATCGGAATCGCTACTTCCAGTTCTCGTTCAATCCTGGTAATCACACGACCGGCGCCAAGGGAATCCCCTCCCAGATCAAAAAAGTGGTCATGGATGCCAATGACGGACCGTTCCAGCACCGTTGCAAAAATGGAAACCAGTATCTTGTGGATGGGAGTGGAAGGGGGCACGTAGTCAACCTCCAGCTCCGCTTTCAACTTTTCATATAACCCGATGCGCTGGAGTTTTCCAGTGGGGCCCTTGGGAACAGCATCGACCATGACAATTCGCTGTGGTACCTTGAATTCCGCCAGCCGGGACGCTGCAAAATGTCGAAGCTCGGCTTCCGAAGCAAGAACACCCTCTTTCAGCACAACGGCCGCGGCGACGGTTTCTCCATAGGCGGGATGAGGAATGGCAAACGTCACCGCCTGAGCCACTGCCGGATGCGTCAATAAAATTTCATCAATTTCCCGAGGGGCGATGTTTTCACCACCGCGATTGATAATTTCTTTCAATCGTCCGGTAAGTGTCAGGTATCCATCTTCGTCCAGGAAGCCCTGATCGCCGGTTCGAAACCAGCCATCCTGAAATGCAGCCTCGTTGGCCTCGGGATTGGATTCATAACCGGCCATCACATTTTCACCCCGAATCACAACCTCTCCCTTTGATTGCGGTGACAGCAAATTTCCTTCTTCATCCATAATCGCAACGTCCGGTCCCGCTGATGGACCCACTGTACCGGCCTTCCTGATTCCAGTCGGCAGTGGATTGCAGCACATCTGGTGCGCCGCCTCGGTCATGCCATAGGCTTCCACCATGGGCGCATCAAAGAAGGATTCCAATTGCTGCATCACTGTTGGAGGCAGTGAGGCAGAAGAGGAACGGATAAAACGGAGTCCGGCATTTCGAACTTCCTCCTGGTTTTTTTCAGATAATTGCAATATCGCCTGGTGAATGGTGGGAACCGCTGTGTACCAGGTGGGGTTAAAAATCCGCAGCCAGTCGAGAAACCGGTTTTCTTGGAATCCCGGTGTACAGACTACCGACGCGCCAGCTATTGATGATGCGGCCAATGCGGCAATCAGGCCATGAATGTGGAACAAAGGCATGACATTCAGGCAGCGGTCGTCAGGACTCAGTTGAAGGGTTTCCGCAACATTCCGGGCGGAAGCCCAAATGTTTCGATGGGATAGAGGCACCATTTTTGGTCTGGATGTGGTACCGGATGTGTGCAGAATCATTGCGATATCTTCCGGGCCACTCCAGCTATCCTGATTGACCCGGTCGGATTGAGGCCCTTCCAATTGGAATACTCCCGCAACTGCATCTGATTTGTGCAGTTCCAATACCGGGATTCCCAGTGAAGCGGCCTCTTTCCGAACTGGAGAACTCAGGTCCGCATCCACAATGACAGCCCTCGCAGCCAGATCCCTGAGATAGAATTCAAACTCAGGTGCCTGGTAAGCAGGATTCAGCGGAGCACACACCGCCACTGCGGAAACAGAGAGAAAGGCGGTGGCCATTTCCGGGCCGTTGGGAACCACTAGTGCCACCCGGTGAGCCCGGCCGATTCCACGTCCCCGGAGCATACCCTTGATTGTTTTCAGAAGCGCTTGAAACTGTTTCCGATTTAGTGGTGCCCCCTTTTCCCCAAAAAGAAACGGTTGGGGGAATTGCTTCCAGGATCCACTGAAAACCGAATGAGTGCATCTATTATAATGAGCTTTGTTGCTTCCGATGCCTGTCTGCTGCATCTTTTTCATCCCTTCCAGATAATTTCATAGATCATAACAAAGTTTTCAGTGCCGGACAAGGGGAGGAGCGTCTGGTATCGGCACTCTGCGGCCCGGGTGATGCGGGGCTTCAGCGCCGTGAATGATGGATAATGTGGAAGGGAAGCACAAGGCCATGCAATGATTTTCGACTTTGCAAATTGTAGTATCTGGTCAATCTAAAACTGTCGGTCGTCCATGGGGTGACAGTCCCTTCATGAAGCGACTGGATCGGCAGTTGGTTAATAAGACCTCGCTTTTTCGGAAAAGAAGTGTAGGAAAATCGCCCTTGGGAGTCAAGGAGATAGACGGCGCAATATATGGTAGTGTCAGGTTTTCTATGGGTTTTTGGCGTGAGAAACCCAATTCCGTGGAGGTACTTTTTTCAGCGTTGCTGTGCAAAAACCACCAACTCACACAAGACCAATCGCGGATTTTGGGACTCTATATTGGGTTGACAAGCCCGACGCCCAATGGTAATTTATCTTCTGCATTTTCATGGAATTATGGTTATTCTATTCCAGCAAATTAAAATCTCAAGACAAAATGATAAGGGAGGGTGGATTATGGCAGTAAAGAGATTGCAGAATTACATCAATGGGGAGTGGGTGGATTCGACGACCCAGGAATTTGTTGAGATAAAGAACCCTGCCCGGGGTGAGGTTCTTTCAGAGTGTCCCATGTCCACCAAGGCCGAACTCGACTCGGCGATTCAGGCGGCACAGGATGCCTATCCGGATTGGCGAAATACCCCGGCCGTGGCCAGGGCTCGATATCTCCACCGCCTGATCGAGGTGATGGAAGAAAATTTCAATGAACTCAGTATCGTTCAGACAAGAGAACACGGGAAGACCATCGACGAGTCGCGGGGAGAGACCCGGCGAGGCATTGAGATGGTGGAAGTGGCCTCAGGGATCCCCACCACCATGCAGGGCTTCAACCTGGAAGACATCGCCCACGGGATCGATGAATATGCGATCTACCAGCCTCTGGGCGTTTTTTCCTGTATTGCCCCGTTCAATTTTCCATTTATGGTTCCCCTGTGGTTCCTGCCCTTCGCCATAGCCTGCGGCGACACCTTCGTGGTGAAGCCTTCCCCGAGGACACCCATGAGTCAGACCAAGTTGTTCGAGATGCTGGATGACACGGGACTGCCGCCCGGCGTGGTCAACATGGTCCACGGTGGCGCGGAAATCGCCAATGGATTCATGGAACACCCGGACATGAAGGGGGTTACCTTTGTGGGCTCCACGCCGGTGGCCAGGCACATCTACCAGAAATGCGGCGAGACGGGGAAGCGGGTCATCGCCCAGGCAGGCGCCAAGAACTTCATCGTCATCATGCCCGATGCGGAGATCGACAAGGCCATGGTGAGCCTGGTCTCCTCTTTTTTCGGCAATGCAGGGCAAAGATGCCTGGCAGGAGCAAACCTGCTTGTGGTGGGTGACGACAAGACCTACAGAAACGTTGTTGACAAATTTAGAAATGCCGCGGCCGCCATCACGGTTGGTGACGGGCTTGACGAATCCGTACAGATGGGACCCGTGCAGAATGCCGAGTCCAAACAGCGGATCCTCAAGATGATGGAAAAGGGGATCGCCGAAGGGGCCAAACTGACGCTGGACGGCAGGAACCTCAAACTCGTAGGGGATCTCCCCGGGGACTGTTTCCTGAATCCTTCGGTTTTTGAAAATGTGACCCCGGAGATGAGCCTGGCCCAGGACGAAATTTTCGGACCCGTTGCGAGCGTGCTCCGTGCCGGAGACCTGGATGAGGCCATCGACATCGTCCACTCGGTTCCCTTTGGCAACTCGGCCGCCATCTTCACGAATAATGGAAAATGGGCACGGCAATTCCAGCACGATGTGATCGCCGGGAATGTGGGCATCAATGTGGGCATCGTGGCCCCCATGGCCTTCTTCCCCTTTGGTGGGATGAAGGATTCTTTCTTTGGGATTCTCCACGGGCAGGGCCAGGACGTGGTCCGTTTCTTCACCGAATGCAAAGTCGTTATTACAAGGTGGTTCTGATGAAATTGAATACCATGGCAGCAGTGATGAGCTTTGTCTCCAGGATAGAAGATGCGTCTGCAACCTTCTATGAAAAGTGCGCAGTGCAATATCCGGACATGAAGGATACCTTCCTCTCCTGGAGCAAAGAGAACAGAAAATTCGAAAAGAATGTAAAACGAACGTATTTCGGGGTTATTACGGACACGCTGGAATCCAATTATGCCTTTGAGGGCCTGGATACGGACGATTATGCGTTTGAAACGGATGTCCCGGAAGATGCCCCCAAGACCGGGAAGAGGGCTCATGAAATAGAGGAAAAGATAAAGGCCTTTTATCTCAAGGCTGCTGAATTGTCAGAGGGCCTGATGGCGGATATTCCGAGGCTCTTCAAGAAGATTGCAAAGAAGAGAGAAGAACGACGCCTTCCTGCATAGTCTCTTCAGGGCATCCTGGAGACGCAGGGCTCCCCTCCAGTTTGGCATCCTCTTCGTGCCGTCGGGAGGGGAGTTCTTTACTGCAACAATGGGGTCCGAACCCTTGAGCTGCAAGCGGTGCAGGGGGTGGACCCGGCGGTACCTACTTTCCTAGAAAAGAAAACATTGGATATCGGACTTGACATGCCATCTTGTTTTTGCGATAGTCCGTTCGTGTCTTGCCAAGATTTTAGCTCCGAAGGGTTGTAATACCCAGTTCAACTTATTGTAGTCTGTTAAATTGCGAGTCCTGAAAAGTTCCGGCCGCGTGGCTTGGTGGGCCTGCTGAAGAAGTCTCTCCCAACAGCGGGCAAGTGGCAAAGCGGAAAATCAGCTGTCCGATAATAGGGGAACCCTTGATGCCTTCAGCGGAATCAAGTTCGGCAACAACTAATCAAAGGAGGAGCGCAGATGGACATTGTCAGAGAGGTTGATGGCAGGTTTGAGCTGACCCAGGAGCTTCCACGGAGCCAGTTCTACAATAGGGACCTTGCCCCGGTTCGCCTGGAGAAAAGGACCTGGGGATACTATGAGTATTGTGCCATGTGGGTGGGCATGAGCGTCTGCGTACCCACGTGGATGCTCGGAGCTAGCATGATAGCGGCCGGCTTTGACTGGGTCACGACCATCTTCACCATTTTTCTGGGCAACTTGATCGTACTGATTCCCATGATCCTGGACTCCTTTGCCGGCGCCAAGTATGGCATCCCTTTCCCCGTGTTCTTACGGTCGGCTTTCGGTGTTTTCGGAGCCAACATTCCGGCCCTGCTGCGTGGTATTATCGCCTGCGGCTGGTTCGGCATCCAGACCATGATCATGGCCTATGCAATCGACGGGATCTTTATGAAGCTTTTCCCGTCCTTGGGAAATTTGAGTGGCACCGTGCCGTTTTTCGGCCTCCCAACCCATGTGGTGCTGTCCTTCCTGCTGTCATGGCTGTTGACCGTGATTATTTGTTACGTCTCCCCGCCCTGGAAGGCCTCGCCTGGAATCCGGTGGCTCAATAACCTGGCCTCACCGATTCTCCTTTTCATCGGCGTCATGCTCCTGGTTTGGGGGGTAACCAATGCCGGCGGATGGGGACCCATCTTGAACCAGCACCGCACGGCATCCTGGTCGAAATGGCCGGCGTTTCTCACGGCTATGGTGGCCTACTGGTCGACGCTGGCCTTGAATATCCCCGACCTGACGAGGTTCGCCAAAAACCAGAAGGTGCAATACCTGGGGCAGGCCTTAGGCCTTCCGCCGACCATGACGGCTTATTCTTTTATCGGTGTGGCGGTCACCTCGGCCACTGTTGTTATTTACGGATCAGCCATCTGGGACCCGGTCAAGCTGATGATCAAGACAGGCAGTTCCTTTTATATCTTTGTCGGACTGGTCTTCGTGATCCTGGCCACCCTGACCACCAACATCACCGCCAACATGGTCTCGCCCATCAACGACTTCATGAACTTGATACCCAAATATCTCAACTGGGAGCGAACCACCATCGTCATCGCCCTGATCGGCGTGCTCATGCAGCCTTGGCGGTTTCTGGCGGATCCCAAGGCTTACATCTGGACCTGGCTGCTCGGCTACGGCGCCTTCACGGGAGGGATCGCAGGCGTGATCATTTGCGATTACTGGATCGTAAGGAAACAGAAGCTCAAACTGCATGAGCTCTACATCAGGGAAGGATACTACAACTTTGCAGCCGGCACTACCAGCTGGGTGGCAGTGATTTATGCCTTGGTTTTGTTGGCGGCCACGATTTTGCTATGGAATGCCGGTGCGATCCTCGGGAAAGGCTGGCCCTCCACGCTCACAACGCTGGTGCTGGTGCTGGGCCTGATTGCCGGGATTTACCTGTATATCAGCAAGGCCAAAGGGGTGAATTTTGCCGGGGTGCTCGCGTTGTTTACCGGCGTGGTGGGCTCGCTTGTGCTTGCCAAATACAGCGCTGTCCTGTCGCAGTGGACCTGGTTTACCGGCGCGATCGTTGGTTACATCGCCTACTGGGTATTGTACAGGGGATGGTATGAAAAGCATTTTCCGGCCGTTCCAGATGGAGCTGTCTGATTGCCGAGGTTTTGAATGAACCCATACGTGGGGATTTTCCTCATTATGGCGTGCTTTGGAACCTTTCACACCCTGACAGCCAGGCAGGGCATCAAATCGGGCATTTGCTCAAAAATGGGCATTGGCCATCCAGCATACACGATAATGCGCTCTTCGACATCATTGTTCTTGCTTATTCTGTCGCTGGTGGCGCTATTTAGATATGCTCAGACCACCCGGGCACTTTTCAGCCCGGTTCTTGGATTGCCGGCGATTGTGCCGACGATGTTTGCATTCTGGATTGCCGGAATGGCACTGGGGCAGGTAGCGAAAGGCCGCCGCCTGCCCCAGTTATTCGACGTGAAAGAATACCCGAAGGTGTTTTTCTTTTCAGGTGCTTACAGCATCTGCCGTCACCCCATGTACGCAGGGTGGCTCATCGCAAGCTGGGGGATTCTTCTCAGTAAGCCCTATCTGCTCACCGTGCTTTACAACACCCTTATTACCCTATTCGTTGTGTATGAATCCCTGCAGGAAGAAAAGCGCATGACCGAATTGTTCGGGGACAAGTATTTGAACTATAAGAAGGAAGTTCCGTTCCTGATTCCTTACGGATTTTTGAAAAGCCCCGATCGCCCAATAACCGGAGAATGACCTGAAACTTGGCCGTTTGCTTCCATTCTCTGTTTCGGGTAAAAGGCATCAGGCATGCGGTTGGCCGGGCCTGACGCCTTCTATTTAGAGCCATACCCTACAAGCGAAAAGGCCTGCGCTTGATGAAACGGCCGGTTCCCGGCTTTCCCATGAATTTCCCGTCGTTCACGATGATCTGCCCGTTTGAAAACACGGTTTTCGGCACGCCTTTTCCTGTGAAACCCTCGTAGGGAGTGTAGTCCACGTTCTGATGGTGTGTCTTGGCGCTGATCTTGAAAGGGGCCTTGGGATCAAAGAGAACCAGGTCCGCATCGCTGCCCACGGCCACGGTCCCCTTTTGGGGAAAGAGGCCGAAGAGTTTGGCCGGGGCTGTTGAGACCAGTTCCACGAAACGGTTGAGCCCGATACGTTTCCTGTTGACTCCCTCGTGGTAGAGGAGCATAACCCGGTGTTCTATACCGGGGGCACCGTTGGGAATCAGGGCAAAGTTTTTCTTCCCCTTGTCTTTTTGTCCCTTGAAATTGAAGGGGCAATGGTCAGTTGATACGACCTGAAGGTCACCGGAAACGAGGCCTTTCCACAACGGATCCCAGTTGGATTTGTCTCTCAGGGGGGGAGACATGACATACTTGGCGCCCTGGAATCCCGGTTCCAGATAGTTGCTGTATGACTTGAGGAGATATTGGGGGCATGTCTCGGCCAGAACGGGAAAACCGGCGTCCCTGGCCGCTTTTACCTTATCGAGTGCCTCCCTGCAGCTGAGATGGACGATGTAAATGGGGGCCCCGGCCATCTGGGCTATGGCGATTCCCCG
Organism: Desulfatiglandaceae bacterium; assembly: GCA_049282265.1. Classification (GTDB taxonomy): domain Bacteria; phylum Desulfobacterota; class DSM-4660; order Desulfatiglandales; family Desulfatiglandaceae; genus CAYUCJ01. The sequence continues at coordinate 9,976 of JBAPTR010000090.1, forward strand.
GCCCGTGGCCTCCGCCTCGGCCTCGGGTGGACGGCTCAAGGCATGGTACTTGGGTTCCGTCTTCCCCTGGGCCAGAAGATCGTTGATGAGGATGTCCAGGATTTCGCCGTTTTCCGCGTGGATCATGACGAGGGCGCCGGCCTTCTTGGCCGCTTTCAGGATCCTGTAAAGGGCGCCGTCATCGATCATCAGGGCGCCCTTGTAGGCAAGAAAACACTTGAAACTGGTGACGCCCTTTGCGACCATTTCCGGGATCTCAGCCATGACCCTGTCATTGAGATCGGTTATGGCCACGTGAAACCCGTAGTCGATGACCGCCTTCTTGTTGGCCTTTTTCATCCAGGTATCCAGTGTTCCCTTCAGGCTCATTCTCTTGCCCTGAATGGCGAAGTCAACCAGGGTGGTGGTTCCGCCGAAGGCGGCCGCTATGGTGCCCGTTTCAAAATCATCGGATGAGAAGCTTCCCATAAAGGGCATGTCCAGGTGGGTGTGGATATCGATGCCGCCGGGCAGGATGTACAGGCCCTTGGCATCAACCACCTCTTCTGCCGGTTCCTTGATCTTTTTGGCGATCTGAACGACCTTGCCATTCACAATCCCAACCTCGGCCCGGTATATGTCTTGGGCCGTGACCACTGTTCCATTCACGATTTTGTAATCCATGTATTCCTCCTTTCAGGGGGGCCTTGGTGGAGGCGGAAAGGCCCCGTGATTAGAAAAAGAAACTTGATGACTTCGTAAAAAGTTGCTTTATGCCGCAAGCGGCAGCCTATGAGTAACGAAGTGGAACCGAACCTGACACTCTTTTTCAGACACTTTCTAAACACTTTTGAGAAGATGGACGACCATTTGGGGTTTAAGACCAGCCATCAGACAGCGCCAAGGATTCAGGAGGCGTAAACCCCAAATACCCGTCCATGTCGGAGTCCTGTGCCAAGTGCACCATGAGAAAGGGTCTGAAAAAGACTCTCAGGCTCTCCTCCTGATCTCTGGTGAATCAAACGGCTTCCTTTGGAAGTCCTGAGGATCGGGCTTTTGACGGTTCCATCAAGCTTAAGACACCTGGGAAAGCGGCTCCATAGCGATACAACCGGGAACCGGGCAAACCTGGTAGCAGAGGGAGCACCCGGAGCAACGCTTTTCGGTCACCTTGTAAGTCCTGTCCGTTCCCTTGGTGACGGCCTGGTAACCGCCATCCCTGCAGGAGATGAAACACGCATCGCATTGGACACACGTTTCTGTGTCGATATGCGCAACACGCCGGGTCTTATTGTCCAACTTGCCAAGGGGCACGAGCTTTTCAAGTGAAACGCCCACCATGTCCGAGATCTTCCGGAAGTTTTTCCTGTTCATGAAACCGGAGAGGCCTGCCAGCAGGTCGTCGATGATGCCGTAGCCGTGGACCATGACCGCCGTGCAGACCTGGAGGGTGGAGGACCCCAGCAGGATGAACTCCGCCGCATCCTCCCATGTGGTGATGCCGCCGATTCCCGAGATGGGTATGTCCGTGGCTTCCGCGATGGTGGCCACAGCCTTCAGGGCAATGGGTTTGATGGCGGGGCCTGAAAGACCGCCGTGGGAGGAGCATCCCGAGACATTGGGATGGGGGACCAGGGTTTCCAGGTCTACGCCGATGATGGAAGCCACGGTATTGATGGCGGAAATGGCGTCAGCCCCGGCATCGGCGCAGGCCTTGGCCACCAGCCCCACATCGGTCACATTGGGGGTCATTTTGGCAATAACGGGTATGTTCACGGATTCAGCCACCCAACCGGTGACCCGCGCTGCTAATTCTTTATCCTGCCCGATCGCCGAACCCATTCCCCTCTCCGGCATGCCGTGGGGGCATGACAGGTTCAATTCCAGCATGCCCGCCCCGGCCGCTTCACATTTTCTTGCCAACCGGTGCCAGCCTTCGGGCTTGCTGGCATCATCCATGATGCTGGCAATGACCACGTGGTCGGGATACTTCTTTTTCAAGTCCTCTATTTCCCTTAGCCAGACCGAAAGCTCACGATCGGTGACGAGTTCAATATTTTCCAGGGCATAGTTGTCTTTGGACCGGGCTTTTTGCCCGGGAAATCCGAGGCTGGCAAGACGGGGGGTCACATTGACGATGCTGCTTGTATCCTCCACGAGGGTCTTGGTGACAGCTCCTGCCCATCCCGCCCTAAAGGCCCTCCCCATCATGTTACCCGTGGTTGTGGGGGGAGCGGAAGAAAGGATGAAGGGGTTCAGGAATTTTACTCCGCAAAAGTCAACGGAAAGATCTACATCTTTTTGATTTCCCATGAAATAAACCTCCCTATTCTGTTGCTGCGGGTCTGCTCGCCTCGGAGCCGGGTGTTTTGCATCAATGGCTACGCCCTTGTGAAATCAGAGCTTCTGGAAGCCGGAATACCCGTGCTCTCCACCTCCCTGTCTCCAATTTCAAGAGCCTTGTCGATAACGGCGATGCCCTGGTCGATTTCCTGTTCGGTGATAATCAGGGGTGGCGCAATGACCAGGGTGTCGATCCAGGCCGCCATGTAGAGACCGTTTTTCATGGCATCTCCTGCTATCTTCGCCGTCATGAGAGGCACGCCGCTGAACTTGTCCGCCTTTACGTTGAAGGGCTCTCTCGTCTTTCTATTCTTGACGATTTCGAGGGCCCAGAAGTGCCCGATTCCCCTCACATCGCCTATACACTCGTGGCGGTCGGCCAGTTCATAGAGCTTTTTTTCCAGATGGCCGGCCGATTTCTCGGGAAGGCCCGAGGCCACCAGTTTCTTGTATTCCGACACCGCTGCCGGAATGGCGCACATGGCAATGGGATGAAACGCATAGGTGTGCCCATGGCAAAAGACTTCTTCATCAAAGAAACCGGCTACCTTGTCGGTTGCAGCCGTGATGCCCGCCGGCGTGTAGGCACCTGTAGCCCCCTTCGCCGTGGTCAGGATGTCGGGCGTCACGTTCCAGTGTTCCATGGCGAATGCCTTCCCGGTCCTGAACCATCCGGTCATGACCTCATCGGCCACCAGGAGAACGTCGGTTTCATCGCAAATCTTCCGTAATATGGGGAAATATTCCGGCGGCGGCACGAGCCTTCCATTGGTTCCGACAACCGGCTCCACTATGATGGCGGCCACATTGCCCTCTTCCTTGATCATGTAGTCCAGGTAGGTTGCACACTGTATGTTGCATTCCGGATATTCCTTTCCAAAAGGGCAGCGGTAGCAGTAACAGTCCGGGGCGAAGCGTACGCCCTGGACCGTACACCTGGCCTGCTCTGCGAACCACCTCCTCGGATCACCCGTGAAGGCGGCGCCGGCAACCGTGGCGCCGTGATAGGAATGATACCTGGAAATGATCTTGTAGGCCGGGATCTTGGATAGCCTGACCATCTTGAGGGCCGCTTCATTTGCCTCGGTGCCGCTCGTGGAAAAAAAGAACTTGTTGAGACCTTCGGGCATGACCGAACGCAGGGCATCCACGGCCGCCAGGGATGCCTCATTTGCGAACCCCGGCGCTATGTAAGGAAGCTTCTCGGCCTGTTGTTTGATGGCTTCAATGATGATCTTGTTCTTGTGCCCAAGATTGGAACACATGAGCTGTGAAGAGAAATCCATGTAGGATTTGCCCTTGTCATCGTACATGTATACCCCTTCGGCATCTTTGATGAGAAGGGGGGTGGACCATGCCTTCTGCCGATTCCATGTACCAAAGGTATGGTCCGTAAATTCCCTGATCTTTTTCTCTGCTTTACTCATAGAACTTTCTCCTTCTTCCTCCACCCTCTTCAGGGTAGCAAGTCCACCATATCATCATAAGTTTCAGGCCGGCGGTCCCGGTAGAACTGCCACACATTCCGTACTTCCCGGATCACGTCGAAGTCCAGGTCGGCCACGATGAGTTCGTCCTTGTCCCTGGACCCCTCAACGACGATCTGGCCCCTGGGGTCGCAGAAATAACTGGAACCGTAGAATTCGCCGATATCCCAGGGCTGCTCATGGCCCACACGGTTGATGGCCCCCACAAAATATCCGTTGGCCACGGCGTGGGCGGGCTGTTCCAGTTTCCAGAGATATTCGGAAAGGCCGGCCACTGTAGCCGAAGGATTAAAGATGATTTCGGCCCCGTTCAAACCGAGTATACGTGCCCCTTCGGGGAAGTGGCGATCGTAACAGATGTAGACGCCCACATCGGCATAGGCGGTCCTGAAGACAGGGTAGCCGAGATTCCCGGGTTTGAAATAGAACTTTTCCCAGAAGCCGGGGGCGGTGTGGGGAATGTGGTTTTTGCGGTATTTCCCGAGGTAGGTCCCGTCCGCATCGATCACGGCGGCGGTGTTGTAGTAAACGCCGGTGATTTCCTCTTCGTAGATGGGGACGACCATGACCATGCCGTGTTCTTTTGCCTTCTCCTGCATGAGTTTCACGGTGGGACCGTCCGGGATCTTTTCCGTGGCGCTATACCACTTTGTTTCCTGTTCAGCGGGAAAATAGGGCCCATAGAAGATTTCCTGCAGACAGAGGATCTTTATGTCCTTTTGACCGGCTTCATCCACCAGTTTGAGGTTTTTTTCGATCATGTGCTCCTTAAGCTTGTCCACGGACTCATTCCCGGAGATCTCGCATCGGGTCTGAATCAAACCGCACTTCACTATTCTTGCCATTACCTGTTACCTCCTACTCGAAATAATTGATTAAATCAAAGACTCACGTTCTAGCAACCCCGTGCCTGTCATGGTCCGGACCGATTTTTCTTCTATTCTATACACCGCCCCGGAGTTGATTGACAAGCCAATTCTTGATGAAATCGCAAAAAGGCCGTCCCTGGATTTCTTACGCATTGCGACACACCTCTGGCTGCGGCTCTTGAAGACGCCGTCCCTAGACAGTGGTTCCCAGAGACTTGCGCGGTTTTCAGCCTCCCGGATAAAAGGTTTGATCTTCAATATGATTTGTGATATCCAAGACCGCGGTTCCATATAAATTTATTCAAGCTCTGAAATGGCGGAAAAGGCCGAGAAGATTACCATGAAAGGAGAAAGGAAATGACCGCAAAATTGATCAAAGGAACGGAGATACGGGAGGAGATCCTCAAAGAGATCGAAGGGGAAGTAGCACAAATAAAGGAACAGCACGGGAAGGTGCCCGGACTGGTGACCATTCTTGTTGGGGAAAACCCGGCCTCGATATCGTATGTCACATTGAAGGTCAAGACGGCAACCCGCGTGGGTTTCCACGAGATCCAGGATAACCAGTCGGAAGATATTTCCGAGGAAGATCTGCTGGCCCTGATCGATAAGTATAATGGCGATGAGAGCATTCACGGCATTCTCGTGCAGTTGCCTCTCCCGAAACACATTGACGAAAAGAAGATCCTGAACGCCATAGATCCTGATAAGGATGTGGATGGTTTTCATCCGGTCAACGTGGGCCGTTTGATGATTGGTGGTTCAGAGGTCAAATTTCCTCCCTGCACCCCTGCCGGAATCCAGGAGATGATTGTCCGTGCCGGTGTTGAGACCAGCGGTGCGGAGGTGGTGGTCGTCGGGCGTTCCAACATCGTCGGGAAACCCATTGCCAATATGATGCTCCAGAAAGGACCCGGTGCCAACTCCACCGTGACGGTCGTACACACGCGGACCAAAGACCTGGCCGCCCACTGCAAGCGGGCAGATATCCTCATCGTTGCCGCCGGTGTCCCCGGGTTGGTGAAGCCCGAGTGGATCAAACCGGGGGCGTGCGTCATTGATGTGGGTGTGAACCGAGTGGGAGAGAAGGTCAGTGAAAAGACCGGCAAGAAAATAGCCATTTTGCGTGGGGATGTGGATTTTGACGCGGCCAAGGAGATTGCAGGGTGGATCACCCCGGTACCGGGAGGTGTGGGCCCCATGACCATTACCATGCTTATGAGAAATACCTTGAAGTCGCTGAAGTTCAGTCTCGGGATTGCATAGTATCGAAAGTTTTCCGTGGCCGGCGGACCGGGGCTGAAAAGCCCGGGAGAAATAGTTGGGGGGGATGGGACAGGAACCATCCCCCTTTTTTGTGCGGTACCTTCAAGCTGAAGACGGGAAAGCCGTTGACAACGACCGGCTGGTGTGGAGTAATATGCGCCTGCGCTGTGCACTCTGAAAGGCTCAACAAAAAATGCAAGGAGTAGATCATGTCAAATACCGTCGTGGTAGGAACCCAGTGGGGAGATGAAGGGAAGGGAAAGGTCGTCGATCTCCTGACGGCACGAGCGGACCTGGTGGTGCGCTTCCAGGGGGGAAACAACGCCGGACACACCCTGGTGGTTGAAGGAAAGAAGTTTATTTTTCACCTTATCCCTTCGGGGATACTGTACGAAGGGAAGAAGTGCCTGATTGGAAATGGTGTGGTTGTTGACCCCCAGGTCCTGCTGGATGAGATCGAGAGGCTCCATGGGGCCGGCATCGATGTGGGACCCCAAAGACTCTCTCTGAGCGAGAAGGCCCATATCATCATGCCCTACCACAAGGCCCTGGATCTGGCCGGGGAAGAGGCCAGAGGGAAAGAGAAGATCGGGACCACCGGACGGGGGATCGGGCCCTGCTACGAAGACAAGGCCGCCCGCACCGGCATCAGGGCCATTGACCTGACCGAGCCCGACACCTTGAAGAGAAAGATCGAGACGAGTTTGAAGGAGAAGAATTTTTACCTGACCGGGTTCCTGGGAAGTGAGGGGCTTAATGCGGATACGGTTCTGGAGGAGACTCTTGCGCTGGGCAGGAAACTGACGCCTTTCCTTTCGGATGTATCCATGGAACTGGGGGACGCGTTGAAGGCAGGGAAGAAGGTACTTTTTGAGGGGGCACAGGGGACGCACCTGGATATAGATCACGGCACCTATCCCTATGTGACATCTTCCAACCCGGTGGCGGGAGCTGCATGCGCCGGGGCGGGAATAGGGCCGGGCCAACTTCACCACGTCATCGGGATCGTGAAGGCCTATACCACACGGGTCGGTGCGGGACCGTTTGTGACCGAGCTGGTTGACCAAACGGGGATCTATCTGCAGGAAAAGGGAATGGAATTCGGTTCCACCACCGGCCGGCCCAGGAGGTGCGGGTGGCTCGATCTGGTGGTGGTTCGGGATTCGGCCAGATTGAACGGACTGAACAGCCTGGCCATCACCAAGCTGGATGTACTGACCGGACTGGAGACCCTGAAGGCCTGTGTGGCTTATGAAGTGGCGGGGCGGAGGATCAAAACGCGACCGGCAAGCCTGGCCCAATTCGGCCGCTGTGAGCCCGTTTACCAAGAACTTCCGGGGTGGAAGGAAGATATCTCCGGTGTCAGAGAAGTGGCGGATTTGCCGTCACAGGCCAGGGACTATCTGAACCTGATCGAGAAGGAAACAGGCGTTCCCATTTCCGTGATCTCTGTGGGGCCGGGACGGCAAGAGACCATCATCATAAAGAATCCGTTCGACAATTGATGACTTCCGAAAAAGCGCATTTATGCCGCAAACGGCAGCCTATGAGCAACGAAGGTTATAGAGGTATTCGGCCGAACCTGACACTCTTTTTCAGACGCTTTCTAAACACTCCGGAGGGGATGGACGCCTATTTGGGGTTTAAGGGTAGCGATTAGAGAGCGCCAAGGCTTCCGGAGGCGTAAACCCCAAATAGCCGTCCATGTTGAAGCCCCGAGCCAAGTGCACTATGAGAAAGCACATGAAAAAGATTCTCAGATCCGTTTCCTTAGATCCGGGTGAAAAAGCGACTTCGTTAGAAGCATCATCGTACCCATGGACTTCAGTAAAAAGTCCCGAGACTTTATCATGTCCACTTTTGACAAAGCATACGATGTGATCGTTGTTGGGGCGGGGCATGCCGGCTGTGAAGCCGCGCTTGCCGCGGCCAGGATGGGACATCCCACCCTGATTCTCACCATCAACCTGGACCACATCGGTGTCATGAGTTGTAATCCGGCCGTCGGAGGCCTGGCCAAGGGGCATCTCGTCAAGGAAATCGACGCCCTGGGCGGTGAAATGGCCCACAACGCCGATGCCACCGGCATCCAGTTCAGGCGCCTCAATACACGGAAAGGACTTGCCGTCCAGGGGTCGCGTTCCCAGAACGACCGGGATCTCTATCGGAAAAGGATCAAATCGGTGCTGGAGGCCCAGGCCGGTCTGGACATCCGGCAGGCCATGGTGCACCGGTTACTGATCAAAGAGGGAGTGGTTTGCGGTGTCGAGACCCGTATCCACGAGAGGTTCCTCTCAAAGACGGTTATCCTGACTACGGGAACATTTATGCGGGGATTGATCCACATCGGGCTGGATCACTTTCCCGCCGGGCGCATGGGTGATCCGCCGTCCACCTGTCTTTCCGGGCAGCTTCAAGATTTGGGGTTTGAAATAGGCCGGCTCAAAACGGGGACCACACCCAGGCTCAACGGCAGGACTATCGACTACCAGGGGTTGGAGTCCCAGTGGGGAGATAATAACCCCAGGCCTTTTTCTTTTACCACCAAGAACCTGCCCCTGCCTCAGGTCCCCTGCCATATCACTTACACCACTCCGAAAACACACGAATTGATCCGCCTGGGTCTTGATCGGTCGCCCCTCTTTACCGGCGTTATACAGGGTGTGGGGGCACGGTATTGTCCGTCCATAGAGGACAAGGTCACCCGTTTCGCCGAAAAAGGGCGCCATCAGATCTTTCTTGAACCGGAGGGGTTGGACACGGTTGAGGTCTACCCCAACGGACTGGCCACGAGCCTCCCCATAGATATTCAGATCAAGATGATTCGCTCCATTCCAGGCCTGGAGAAGGCCGAGATCCTGAGACCCGGCTATGCCATTGAATACGACTATATCAATCCCCTGCAGCTGAAGCCGACCCAGGAAACCAAGCTCGTGGAAGGGCTTTTCCACGCGGGTCAGATAAACGGGACGTCAGGGTATGAGGAGGCTGCCGCCCAGGGACTCATGGCCGGTATCAATGCGGTCCTGAAGGTCAGGGGGGAGGAGCCGTTGATCCTCTCGCGGGCCCAAGGTTACACGGGCGTGCTCATCGATGACCTGGTGACAAAAGGCACCGGGGAACCCTACAGGATGTTTACCTCGAGGGCGGAATATCGCCTTCTGTTGCGGGAGGACAATGCCGATTTCAGGCTCAGGGAAACAGGATATCGCCTGGGGCTGGTATCGGAAGAAATCTACAGGGAATTTTCGGTTATGCGGGAGAAGGTGAAATCTCTCATGACATTCCTGAAATCGACCAGGGTAAGACCGGATCGGGGCGTGAATGATCGGCTGGCTGAGCTGGGATCGGGTAGGCTCGAGGAGAGCTGTACCCTCGAACAACTCCTCAAGAGGAGTGAAATTTCTTTCGAGCACCTGCGGTTTTTTGAACCTTCCCTGGTGCAAGTGGAGGAGCGGGTGGCCGAAGAGATTCAAACACGGGTCAAGTATGATGGATATATCCTTCGCCAGGAGAAGCAGGTGGAGAAGCTGAAGAACATGGAGGCGGTACGCATCCCGTGTGGTCTCGATTACAGCGAGGTGCACGGGCTTACCACCGAGGTCCGTGAAAAGCTCTCGGGAATCAGGCCTATTTCCCTGGGACAGGCCGCCAGGATCTCCGGTGTGACCCCTGCGGCCATAATGGCCGTCCAGGTACATTTGAAAAAGATTGTAAGGTTCGGTTCCTCCTAGATATCGAGCGGACATGAAATTGTGCCTATTTATTCTGTCACAACGCCAAGTTATATATTTTCACTTGACAGGTCATTCCAATTTGACTATAGACCTGCTTCAAAAGCACTCCGGCGGGCCATGGGTTCCCGGCTGGTGACGTGTTGAAATCAACGACGCGTCCGGGAACAAGCTCTTTGTGTTTTCCTCGGAATTGAGCTGGAGGGAAAAGGACGGTTCAAAAGATCTTTTTATGGAACTTCAAGATATCCTGCTCGAAAAAAAACCTGTCTTAATCAAGAAATGGCTGTCTGCCCTGATAGACTCCTACCCCGCGGATACGCAAAGGTTCCTGAAAAAAGAAGGGAGCCGTTTCGCCAACCCGGTGGGACATGAAGTCAAGGAAGACATGGAGAGGCTTTTTGAAGCCTTTGCCGGTGACAAGAAGGATGGAATGGCATCGGCCCTTGAGAACCTCTTGCGGGTGAGGGCTGTTCAGGATTTCAGGCCGTCCGGGGCCGTGGCTTTTCTTTTCAAGATAAGGCGGCTTACCGGGGAGGCCTTGGGAGAGACCCGGTCCGGCAACGGGTTGTCAGGTGCATTCCGGGAACTGGACAAGAAAATGGATGACATGATCTTGATGGCCTTTGACAGCTACGCCAAGTGCCGTGAAAAGATTTATGAAATAAGGGTCAACGAGGTCAGGAGACAGGTTACGAGGTTGCTTCAGAGAGCGAACCTTGTATGCGAGATTCCGGATCTGGTCCCGAATCTCGGTAATGACAAAACTTGTTAGTGTTTCTTAGAGCGAGGTAGGCGTTTATGAACTTCATAGTGAGCATCCTCTTTTCCTTCTTTGCCGTTATTGTACTGGTCCTGATACCATGGATCGGGGTGGGTGCGCTGAATTTACGCGTGCTCTTCGGCATCATCGTCCCCTATGCGGCCATGGCAACCTTTCTTGTGGGCATAGTGGTCAAGGTTATCGGCTGGGCCCGGTCCCCGTCGCCTTTTCGTATTCCCACAACGGCCGGACAGCAATGGTCCCTTCCGTGGATCAAGCACAGCCGCCTGGATAATCCGAAAGGGACCGGTGGTGTCGTCGTCCGGATGATCTTCGAGGTCCTGACCTTCCGATCATTGTTCAGGAACACCAGGCTGGAATACCGGGGCGTCGAAGGGGGGCCCAGGGTGGATTATGAATGGGAAAAATGGCTGTGGTTGGCCGCTCTGGTCTTTCATTACTCTTTTTTCGTCATTTTTCTGCGACATTTCAGGCTGTTCGTGCAGCAGGTGCCGGGATTCGTTCAGATCCTGAACAGCCTGGACGGATTCATGCAGATGGGTGTACTTCCCATCCCCGGGTTGAACATCCCGGAGGTCTACCTGACAGACATGCTGCTCATGCTGGCCCTGACCTATCTCTTTGTCAGGAGGATCTATATCCCGCAGATCCGTTATCTTTCCCTGCCTGCTGACTATTTTCCCCTGTTTCTGCTCCTGAGCCTTGGTTTTACGGGTATCCTCATGCGGTACTTTTTTCGCGTGGACATCACGGCCGTTAAGGAGCTGGCAGTGGGGTTATTCAAGTTCCACCCCAAGTCTCCCGAGGGGATAGGGGTGATTTTCTATATCCATCTCTTTATGATCAGTATACTCATCGCCTATTTCCCATTCAGCAAACTGATGCATTTCGCGGGAATCTTCCTGAGCCCCACGCGGAATCTTTCCAACAACAGCCGCATGAAAAGGCATATCAATCCATGGAACTACCCGGTCAAATATCATACCTATGAAGAGTATGAAGACGACTTCAGAGAAAAGATGATAGAAGCAGGTCTCCCGGTAGACAAACAGCCCGTAACCCCGGCTGAGACAGGAGAGAAGGAGTAGATATGGCTGACACCACCCCGAAACCAGAAGAGCTTTCAAAGATAAATCATACGCCGCCATTGATGAAAGGCTGGATGGACACGCCGGTAGACATCAAAAAGGGCATTGCCTGCTACGGAGCCAAGGGCAAGGATCTGGCAGCCGTAGGTTTTCCAAATGCGAGGGACTGGGACCCGCTGGAGGAGGATTGGAAGCTCCCGGAAAACTGGCAGGATATTGTCCACGAGGGGTTCAAGGATCGGCTGGGCAAATTTCGCTCCTTGAAGCTTTTCATGGACATCTGCGTCAGGTGCGGCGCATGTGCCGACAAATGCCACTTCTTCATCGGTTCCGGCGATCCCAAGAACATGCCCGTCATGCGGGCGGAACTGATCCGATCCGTGTATCGCAAGAAGTTCACCACGGGAGGTAAACTCCTGGGGAAACTGGCCGGCGCCAGGGATCTGACCGAAGATGTGCTCAAAGAATGGTGGTACTACCTTTACCAATGCACCGAGTGCCGGCGTTGTTCTCTTTTCTGCCCCTACGGCATCGATACGGCCGAAGTGACCATGATGGGGAGAGAACTGACCAACCTCCTGGGGCTCAACACCGGCTGGATATCGGCTCCAGTTGCGAACTGCAACCGGACCGGCAACCACCTGGGTATCCAACCCCATGCCTTCAAAGACATGCTCGAATTCTTCGTGGATGAAATCGAGGAGGTTTCGGGCATCAAGGTGGAACCAAGCTTCAATCGGAAGGGTGCGGAAATCCTGTTTATTACCCCTTCCGGGGATGTATTCGCCGATCCCGGGACCTATACCTGCATGGGATACCTGATGCTCTTTCATTACCTCCAGAGCATGGGCCTGGATATCACCTGGAGCACCTATGCGTCGGAAGGCGGGAATTTCGGGTACTTTACCTCCCATGAAATGGCCAAGAGGCTCAACGCAAAGATGTATGCAGAGGCCAAACGGTTGGGCGTCAAATGGATACTGGGCGGGGAATGCGGGCACATGTGGCGCGTGTTGAACCAGTACATGGATACCTGGAACGGCCCGGCGGACTTCCTGGAAGAGCCGGTCTCTCCCATCACGGGGACAAAGTTTGAAAACGCAAAATCCACGAAGATGGTCCATATCATGGAATTCACGGCCGATCTCATCAAGAATAACAAACTGAAACTGGATCCCAGCCGGAATGACCATCACAGGGTGACGTTCCATGATTCCTGCAACACGGCTCGTGGTATGGGAATCCTTGAAGAACCCCGTTACGTAATCAACAGTGTATGCAATAACTTTTACGAGATGCCTCCTGAAACGATCCGCGAGCAGACCTTCTGCTGCGGCAGCGGGGCCGGCCTGAACGCCGGTGAGGATATGGAGCTGCGGATGCGGGGGGGACTCCCCAGGGCCAATGCCGTGAAACACGTCCATGAAAAACATGACGTCAACATGCTGGCCTGCATCTGCGCCATCGACAGGGCCGTCCTGCCGACACTGATGGAATACTGGGTGCCGGAGGTGGGAGTGACGGGCGTGCATGAGCTGGTTGGCAATGCCCTGGTCTTTGAGGGAGAGAACGAAAGAACAACGGACCTGCGTGGTGAACCTCTCGCAGGAATGGAGGATGCTGAGAATGTATGATGGAGGAAAGATCATCGTAGGGCTCGTGATTGGCCTGTGTCTCCTGTTTTCTCCTTTTTTCTTCAATGCCGGGAAAGCCGCCAAGGCGCCTCAGCCTGTGCTGACGGCCAAGGCGAAAGAAGCAAAGAAATGTGTAGCGGACACCGCCTACATGAGAAGCAGTCATATGCACCTCCTGGATGACTGGCGCCAGACCGTGGTCCGTGATGGCGAGCGCTATATGACGACCTCCGATGGCAAGGTCTATTACAAAAGCCTGCAGGTGACCTGCCTGGAATGCCACTCGAACAAGACCAAGTTCTGTGATCAGTGCCACAATTACCTGGACGTGCAGCCTTACTGCTGGGATTGTCATCTCGTACCGAAGGAGAGTAAGTGATGGGTGTTGACAGAAGACAATTTTTGAAAATCGCCGGCCTCTCCACCCTGGCCGGGCTGGGAGGCAAGACGGCTTTTGAGTTGCTTGCGCCGGGGGACGTGGAAGCGGCATTGCCACTCATGAAGGCGAAAAGATGGGCGATGGTGGTTGACATGCGTCGATTGAATGAAGAGGCCATGAAAAAACTTCAGAAGGCCTGTCACTATGCGCACAATGTCCCGGATTTTGGAGATCCGAAGGTCGAGATCAAATGGATCTGGGCCGAGGAATTCAAACACGCCTTTCCCGATCATGAAAATGAATATGTCCCGGAGAAGGTCGCGCATGAAAAGGTCCTCCTGTTGTGCAACCACTGCTCCAATCCCCCCTGTTGCCGTGTCTGCCCCACAGGGGCCACGTGGCAGAGGGAAGACGGGATCGTGATGATGGACTGGCACCGGTGCATCGGGTGCCGCTTTTGTATGGCGGGATGTCCATACGGCTCCAGGAGTTTCAACTGGGGAGATCCCAGGAAGGCGCCGAAGGCATTGAACCCTGATTTTCCCACCAATCCCGAGTTCCCCACAAGGTCCAAGGGTGTGGTGGAGAAGTGCACTTTCTGCGATGAGAGACTGGCCAAGGGGCTGCTTCCCGCCTGCGTCGAGGCTGCGGACAAGATAGGAAAAGATCTCCTCATTTTCGGGGACCTTGCCGACCCCGATTCCAATGTGCGGCAGGCACTTGGAAAACATTTTACGATCCGGCGAAAACCGGAATTAGGCACAAGTCCAAACATTTATTACATAGTATGAGGTGCACATATGCTTGACAGGACGTTAAAGGGAAGTCAAAAGTACTGGGGATGGCTCATATTCCTGCTCATCATGATGGGAATCGGCTTTTTGGTCTATCTTTACCAGTTCAAAGTGGGATTGCGGATCACCGGCATGAGCAGGGATGTGTCTTGGGGACTCTATATCTCCCAGTTGACCTATCTTGTGGGAATTGCAGCCGGCGGGGTCATGGTGGTTTTGCCCTGTTATCTGCATGACTACAAGGCCTTCGCACGGATTACCGTGCTGGGCGAAGGGCTGGCCATCGCATCCGTTCTCATGTGTTTTCTCTTCGTCATGGTGGACCTGGGTCAGGTAACCAGGATGTTCAATATCATCCTGTACCCACACCCGAAGTCCATCCTTTTCTGGGATATGATCGTCCTGAACGTCTACCTCTTTCTGAATATCCTTATCGGGTGGAACGTGGTGGCTGCTGAGAGGAAGGGGATCCATTATCAGAAATGGGTCAAGGTGCTCATCTATATCTCCATACCCTGGGCCTTCAGCATCCACACGGTCACGGCATTTCTGTACGCCGGTCTTCCGGGGAGGCATTACTGGTTGACGGCCATCATGGCCCCCCGGTTTCTGGCATCCGCCTTCTGTGCGGGCCCTGCCGTCCTCCTTCTCATCTGCCTTATCGTCAGGAAGGTGACGAAATTTGATCCGGGCATAAAACAGATGAGGACACTTGGCGGCATCATTGCCTACGCCTTTGTGCTCAACATCTTCTTCTTCCTGCTCGAGGTCTTCACGGCATTTTACAGCCAGATCCCCGGTGACATGCACTCCCTTGTCTACCTCTTTGCCGGCCTTGACGGGTATGGCAAGCTGGTACCCTGGATGTGGACATTCGCCGTGGTGAGCGTTGTGGCCATCGTCCTGTTGGTTGTTCCTGCAACGCGGCGGAAGGAAGATACGCTGATGGTGGCCTGCATCGCCGTGATTATCGCCACCTGGATAGACAAGGGACTCGGGCTGATCATTGGTGGTTTTGTCCCCGATCCCTTTGGCAAGGTCTTCGAATACTGGCCCACGACGCCGGAGATACTGATCACGCTCGGCGTCTATGCCACAGGGTTTTTTATATTGACGGTTTTTTTCAAGATGGTCGTCTCCATCAAGGAGGAAGTGGGGGCCTGATCTTATCGCGAGAAAAGAACTTGACAACCCCGGCTTTGCACTGTTAAAAGCCCTGTCATGTTTTGTGAAAAGGCAGAGAGAATTGCCTTCTATAGATGACATGCCGGTGTGTGAACACCGGTGGACAAAACCAATTTATTATTGAGGAGGATTTTAGAGATGGGTTATGAAGTCGTAGTGGACAAAGACAAATGTGAAGGTTGCGAAGAATGCGTGGAGGTTTGTCCTGTTGACGTCTATGAAATAGTGGACGGGAAATCAGAACCGGTGAACGCCGAGGAGTGCCTTGGTTGTGAAAGCTGTGTCGAGGTGTGCGACCAGGAAGCCATTACGGTGACCGAAGTCTAATATATTCGTTCAGGTACGGACGCCTGTTGTGTTTGCTGGATAGGCAAGGCAGGACCCGCGCCCCTTCTGAGAAAAAAAGCCGCCCGGTTAAAGGCGGCTTTTTTTGGTCCCTAAAGGCTAATCCTCATTTATTTCTTCCTTTTGTGACACTCCGTGCACTTCCTGTAGGGCCCTGACTTTTTCCCTTCCTTTGCCAGTTTCCTATGGCAGGTCTTACAATCATTATGGTAAGCGATTTCGAGCTTTGGAATCTTTCCCACCTTTTTCAAGGGGTTGTGACATTCTTTGCAGGGCTTGACCGGGTCGCCTTCCTTCCAGATATTCTTGCCGTTTTCGTAGTTGTGGTGGCACTCCGTGCACGCAATCTTGTAGTCGGTCTGGTGCTTCTTGTGGTCAAAAGGCGCAGGCCCGTATCTGTCCATCTTGTAGCCCGTATTGTCTATGTTGATTTTCTCCGGGATTTTTTGGACCGGAGCATCAGCCGCCATCAGAGCACCTACTGCAAGAAACAGCAGACCGGTCAGGCCGGCCACGAGTACCGTCAGAAATTTCCTCTTCATCCGCATGTTCACCTCCTTTTGCCAGCTTACATTACCGTTGAATTTCCTGTGTTGTATGAAACCATGAGCGGTCCAGTCACACACCCCCTATATACAAAATGGTATCCCGGAATGTCAAGAAGATACGCATCTAATTCGGGTGTTTTCTTGCCAAAAATCCTTTTCAGGAGCGTTTCCCTTTCGCGCGCCGTTTCAGCCTGATACCGAGGCTTTCCAGTTCTTCAAGAACCTTGTCAATAAGAGAATCCACCTTCCCCTGAATGAGCGGGGTCAGTTCAATACTCAATGATTCTATATCAACGGGCTCTACGCCCAGGATGACCGTCTCCGGCACATTATCGAGGGCCTGACAAAGGGTTAAGGCCTCCAGGAGATCCACATCATGCAGGGAGTTCTTTGCATAAATGCGCTTCGGTATCTCTTTCCCTGCAATCCGATAGAGGGTACCGGGGCGGCCACCGTTTCTTATGACGTCCAGGACGATAAGATAGTCTACATGGGAAATAGTGCCCAGGAGATGAATGCCCAGGGTGCCGCCGTCTTTCACCGTCACATGATCTGGAAAGGAATACCTCTCCTGGAGGGCTTCCACCACCCGGATACCGACCCCTTCATCACGGCAGAGGAGATTCCCCACACCCAGGATCATAATGTGCGGTTGCGTATTCTTGTTCACGGAAGGCAATGTACCCTGTATTGCTAGGTTTGATCAAGCAAATTATCAGCCTTATCAACTGGTTTGTCACTGCTTTGATCAACGGAAAGGGCTTTTCTCAGTTCATGAAGGGCTTCCTCCATCAGGTCTTCCTGTGATTGGGACCCTCCTGCAAGAAAAGAAGCGACTCCGAAATGGGATGTAAAGGTTTTCATATGATTCCCAAATCGGAAGGTATGGCGTGACAAGACGTCACTGATGCGTGTCAATACTCTTGTGGCCTCGTCCTTGGCCGTGTACGGCATGAGCACGACCAAAAGCTGGTTCTCGTACCGGCACAGGAGATCAATGTTTCTGAGCAAGGTCTTCAGAAATATTCCAATGGCTTGAAAGATAGGGCCGGGTTGTTCCAGGTCTGAATAGGCAGATTCCTTCCCGGCATGGATGCGGAGGGCAGCGAGGGAAAGGGGGGTTCCGTGTCTGCCCGCTGCAGCAATCTCCCTGTCCAGCAGGATCCTGAAAAAATCCTTGGAAATGATATTACTGCATGGATCGGTGACTCCATCTTCCAGAAAACACTCGGTAAGCCTTTCCAGCCTGTCGCAGACAATGGCGATGAGGTTCTTGTAGACCATTGAAGCCGTGGGGGGGTAGAGCCACTGGAGTCTCCTGAGCATCCGGTCGTTGACGCGCAGTACTTCCACCGGGGTTGTGGCCGCGACGGTAGCCGATCTCTCACAGGAACGGATCATGCCCATCTCTCCAAACACGTCCCCGGCGTGGAGCACGTTGATCACCTTCGTACTGCCGTGGCGATAAAGGTTGCCTTCTCCTTGTACGGGGACATCCACCACATCCAATTCGCCCGAAATCACTGCATACACGGAATCGCTGATTTCTCCCTTTCTGAATAGGATTTCACCTGCCTTGAACTGCTTCAGTCCTCCGGCCATCAGGATGTAGTGAACTTGAGTCCTGGAAAGGCCTTTGAAGAGCCGGATACTTTTTCGGGGATCTGTCCCGAGTTTGATACGGACAAGGTCCCAGATGGTGACCAGTTCCACATGGAGCATCAGTGAAGGCAGAAGAATGAGGTCTCCCACAAGAGCGGAGAGCATGGTAACGATCATCATCAAACCGAAAATGGCCGTTGGCTTGAAGCTGGAGAAAAGAAGGACGGAAAACCCCAGACTGATGGTGAGGGAGGTGAAAATAATGGGGCTCCCCACGTGCTGGATGGTCTTCCTAAGTGCCTCCCGTTTTTTCAGGTCAATCTTAAAATACTTATTGTAATTCACCAGGTAGTGGATCGTATCATCCACTGCCAATCCAATGGCGATACTGGCCACAAGGCTGGTCACCATGGAGAGGGGAATCTTGAGCCACCCCATCATGCCGAAATTGACGATAATGGGAAACAGGTTGGGGAGCATGGCAACAAGGCCCACCTTGTAAGAGAGAAAGAGGACCATCATGATGATAAAAATGAGGATGAGCGTCAGAAAGAGGCTCTTGATTTGACCGGTGGTGAGAAAACGGCTGGTATGAGAAATTACCACGCCGAGACCGGTGACCTGCGAATCGAATTTCTTCGGGAGATGGCCATGGAGATAGGCTTCAATTCTTTCCTGTGTTTTCAGGAAATCTGATGAGCTGGAAATATGCGTCCGCAGAAGAATATTGACCTTGGAGAGATCCTTTCCCATGAACCGCTGAAACAGGTCCTCCCCCAGCATGGTCTTGTAATCGTTGATGAGCATCCGGACTTCGAAACCTTCATCGGGAAGGCCGTAAGAAGACGGCTGGTAACGGTTCGTGGCGTAGCGGACGAGCTTCAGGTAATCTATGAAGGATATGGTCTTGTCCACCCCCGGAAGCGTGTTCAGGAAGTCCTGTATGTTTTCGATGTCCTTGAGATGATCAGGGCTTTCAAAAAAATCACCTTTATGGCTGTCAATCTCGACGTTCATGGGAAAACTGCCTGCCATATCCCGGCAGATATCGAAAAAATGCCTATGGACGGATGTGCTCTCCCTGAAATAATCAATAGGATTGGTTTCGACGCGGATCTGAAAAATACCCATCAGACCCAAGAGGGTGATAATGGCCATCAGGGGTAGGGTAATTTTCTGGTAATGGATAGTGATGTCAATAATTTTCGCGAGAAGCCTGGTGAGTAGATCTTCGCCTTTCTCCGCCTTTAAGGTGGCCTTCCCTCGAGGCAATGGAACAGAAGCAAAAACTGCCGGGAGAAACGTGAGGATGATGATGAGCATGCTCAGTATGCCGAAACAGGAGAACAGGGCAAATTGCCGAATGCCTTCAATATGGTTTACCAGAAGGGATCCGAGCCCGATCACGGTCGTAAGGACCGCGAGAGAGGTTGGGAGTTTGATTTGCGAGAAAGACTGGTAAGAGGCCTCAGAGGGGTCTTGATACTGCTTAACTGCACGCAGATATGCGGGAATGGTATACATGCAGTAGGCCGTACCGACCGCAAGGAGAAATACCGGAACGATCAGGGTGAGCATGGAGAGTGGCGTGGCGGTCCAGGACATGAGACCGAACGTCCAGACGAGGGACATGAGTACCGATCCGATGGAGATCAGAACCCTGCCCACGCTCCGGAGGAAAACGAACAGCACGAAGGCAATGAGGAGGAGGGTTATGGAGGGGAGTCTGAAAAAATCATTCTTGGTGTACCTGGCAAGGGCATCTGCCACGACGGGCATACCGATCTGGTAAAGAGAAAGACCTTTGCGATTCTCCCCGATGAACTTCTCGATGTCATTGATTATCCCTTCCTTTTCTTTGATGTCTTTCAGAATGAGGGAGATAACAGTGGTCTTGTGGTCTTCAGACAGCAGGTTTCTCTTAAAGAGCTTCACGGGGCCTAATATTTTCTGAAAACGCCCCAGGGAGACAGAACCGGTGACATCCATCGCCTTCCTGATGGTGGGGAGGCTGATGACGCGTTTTATCCCCTTTACCTTTGACAATTTCTCCGATAAATCGGTAAGTTGTTTGAAGGTATGCGGTTCAAAGACATCGTGTGCCTTGGCCACCAAGAGGATGAGTTCCTCGGAGCCGAAGGTCTTTTTAAAGTCCCTATACACCCGGGTTTGAGGGAGATCCTCAATAACAAGATCATAGATTCCTGTTTGAAATTGAAGCCCGGGCAGGTGAAAAGCAAGGAGCAGGGTCACAAGAAGATGAAGCAGGATGATCCGGCGGGGATGAGTGGTGATATACCGGAGCCAGCAACTGGCCTGCAGTACCCTGGGAAGGTGAGGCATATGCAGCCGCTCTCAACAAGTTGAAGAGAATGGGGTCCTCTTGGCACCTAGAGAAACGGAAGCCAAGAGGGCCCCGGGGTTGGGTTACAGGACCTTCACCTTGTAAACCTCGTTTGAATCCGGATCAATCACATGGACCGCACAGGCGATGCATGGATCGAAGGAATGGACCGTTCGCAGAATCTCCAGGGGTCGCTTCGGATCGGCCACGGGTGTTCCGATCAGAGACTCTTCTACGGGCCCCAGCTTTCCGCTCTTGTCGCGGGGGCCGAGGTTCCAGGTAGAAGGTACGACCTGCTGGTAGTTCTTGATCTTCTTGTTTTCGATTTCTATCCAGTGCCCCAGTGATCCCCTGGGCACGTCGTTCAGGCCGAACCCCATCCCCCTGTCGGGCATGGTCCATTTCTGGTAGGTCTTGGTGTCGCCCTTTTTCAGGTTGCCCACGAGTTCCATGACCCATCCTTCCATGGCATTCCCGATGACCACTGTTTCAAGACAGCGGGCGGCAGTCCTCCCGAGGGTGGAGAAGAGGGCCGTTACCGGGATATTCAGTTTGTTGAGGGCGGTATCAACGATATCCTTGATCTCCTTCTTGCCCCGGGCATAGCCGACAAGCATTCGGGCCAGCGGTCCCACCTCACAGGGTTCTTCTTCATACCGCGGGGCCTTGATCCAGCTGTATTTCTCATCGGTATCATAATCACCGTGCTGGGGGTCCGTCACTCCTTTATAGGGATGACGTTCCTTGGAGCCCTTGTACCAGGAATGGGCCACGTGTTCGGTGACCTTGTCCTGGTCCGCCATCTGAACGCCCTTGAGATCGCGCTTAAAGATGACGCCCCTGGGCATGAAAAGGCTCTCGGGTTCCTTGGCTGACTGAGGGAGGTCGCCCCAGGCCAGAAAATTGGTGGTTCCGCCAAGGCTCCCCCATTCTTTATAAAAAGAGCCTATGGCCAATAGATCAGGGAGGTAGACATCCTTCACGAATGCCTGGGTCTGCTTCCAGAGGTACAGGAATTCTGCAATGCGGTCAGGGCTCAGGTCCTTTACACTGGTTATCCCGCCGACCACAAAACTCTGCAAATGAGGATTCTTGCCCCCGAATATGGCATGCATTCTTGCCGCTTTCGCCTGGAGACGAAGGGCTTCAATATAGTGGGCCGTGGCCATCAGGTTGGCTTCCGGCGGCAGCTTGTAGGCGGGATGCCCCCAGTAGGCGTTGTTGAAGGGACCGAGTTGGCCGCTTTCCACAAAGGTCTTGAGCCGCTGCTGCACTTCCTTGAAATAGACGGCCCCGCCTTTCGGATCATTACTCACATTGTCCGAGAGTGCCGCTGTCTTTTTTGGATCGGCCTTCAAGGCACTGATCACATCTACAAAGTCCAGTGCGTGGAGGTGGTAAAAATGGATGATATGGTCGTGCTGGAATTGTGCACCATGGAGAAGATTTCGAACGATCCTGGCATTGTCAGGAATCTTGACACCAACTGCGTTTTCGACTGCCCTCACCGAGGACAGATAATGCGTCATAGTTCAGACGCCTCATGTGCGCTGGGCAAAAAGCGGCGCGTCGCGCGGATCCCTTCCCCTCAGGATTATTTCAAGACCCCTGAACAAGGTTCCGGAACTCCAGGCGTTGACCACCTTGCCCCCGGCTATTTCCACCTCTATGCTAAGATGGCCTTCAATTCTCGTAATCGGATCTATGACGATTTTTTGACTCATGGTATGTCTCCCTCTTGCCTAAAGAGTTTCAAATGTTTCAGTATCAGCTTTCGGTCCGCTTAGTCTGCCCCCTGAAAGAACGGGGTCATCTCGTCCCAGAAG
The DNA here is from genome assembly GCA_049282265.1 of Desulfatiglandaceae bacterium. Lineage (GTDB taxonomy): Bacteria > Desulfobacterota > DSM-4660 > Desulfatiglandales > Desulfatiglandaceae > CAYUCJ01. The sequence goes on from JBAPTR010000090.1 coordinate 32,183, forward strand.
TCCGGTTCGCTGCACCCGATGCAGGGATGGCCCGCCTCGATGGGAAAACTGGTTCCGTCGTTGAATTTGGCTGTGGGGCAGTTGTTGTAAGTATCAGGCCCCTTGCATCCCATCTGGAAGAGGCAATAACCCATCTCCGCCTCTTTGGATCCAAATTCGGTGACGAATTCGTCGTTTTCGTAATGGGACCTTCTTGGACAGTGGTCATGGATCGTATCCCCGTAGGCAAAGAGTGGTCTCCCTTTGTCGTCAAGCTTTGGGAGTTTCCCGAGAAGGAGGTAGTTCACTACGGTTCCTACGAAATTAATGGGGTTGGGCGGGCATCCGGGAATGTTAACGGTCTTGATGCCGAGGGCCTCGCCGACTCCCTTGTAGCCGCCCGGATTGGGTGCGGCGGCCTGGACTCCCCCGAAGGAAGAGCAGTTCCCCATGCAGATGACGGCCCCTGCCTTCCTGCATACGTCGTTTCCGACTTCCAGGAACGTCTTGCCGCCAACCTTGCCGTAGGCGCCGTTGTACTTGGTGGCAATTGCTCCTTCTACCACGCAGATAAACTTCCCCTGGTATTTTTTTACCGCTGCTTTCAGGTTATCTTCGGCCTGCTGGCCCGCGGCGGCCATGATGGTCTCGTGGTATTCAGCAGAGATGACCTCCAGCAACAACTCGTCGATCCAAGGGTACTCGGTGCGGAGGAGCGCCTCAGAACAACCGGTGCATTCGGCAAATTGCAGCCAAATAACCGGTAGTCGTTGCCTGGGCGCGGCAAAGACCTCCGCCACCTTGGGAATAAACGACGCGGATAATCCCATGGTGGCGGTCAGCATACCGCAATACTTCATGAAATCCCTTCGTGAAATCCCCCTTGCCGATAACCTCTTGTAAAACCCTTCTTCTTCCTTCACGATGATGCACCTCCTTCTGCTGGTTGCAAGGTTCACATTGCAGGGCGAATTGGTCTGCATTTATTTAGAGAGCATTACCTGATTTGTCAATATTTTTTTGATAATGACATTGAAAATAATCAGCATATCCGCGGGAGCTGTTCGCCCGTAAGCATATCAACGATCCTGTTGCCACCTACGGGGGTCTCTAAATAGACCCTGCCCTGATGATCGTTGAGCACCTCTCCGATCACACAGGCGTTTGCGCCGTGGCTGTCTTTCTTGATGGCCGTAAGGACGTCATTGGTATCTTCCGGCCTCACAAAGGCCAGGAGTTTGCCCTCATTGGCCACATACAGGGGGTCCAGTCCCAGCAGTTCGCAGATCCCTGAAACGTCGTCCCTCACCGGGATCCGATCCTCGAATATCTTGATCCCCACGTTTGATGTTTCCGCGATCTCATTCAAGGCGGTCCCAACGCCGCCGCGAGTGGGATCGCGAAGGACGTGGACATGTGGGCAGACGGCGAGCATGTTATGGACCATATGGTTCAGGGGGGCGGTGTCACTGGTGACAGCCGATTCAAAGTGCAGCCCCTCCCTTTGGATCAGGATCGTCGCGCCGTGATCGGCAATGGTACCGCTCAGGATGATCTCGTCCCCCGGCCTCGCTCTGTTGCTGGAGATCTCTACGCCCTCGGGTATCAACCCTATGCCGGATGTGTTCACGAAGATCTTGTCGGCCGCGCTTCTCGGGACGACTTTTGTATCCCCGGTGACCACCTTTACTCCCGCACGCTCGGCTGCGGCGCGCATGCTGTTCAGAATTCTGCCAAGATGCGCCAGGGGCAACCCCTCTTCCAGGACGAACCCAACACTCAGGAAAAGGGGTGTGGCTCCACACATGGCTATATCATTGACGGTCCCGTTTATGGCAAGATCTCCAATATCCCCCCCCGGAAAAAAGATGGGATCAACCACGTAGGTATCCGTGGAAAAGGCCACGCGCCGGCCATCCATATCCACCATGGCCCCATCATGCATCTCTGAAAGGGCCGGATTTTCGAATGCCGGAAGGATCAGGGAGGTGAACAGTTGATGAGATAGCCTCCCTCCACTCCCGTGGTCCAGCAAAATAGTGTCGGTTTTCATATCACGCCTCCTTCGGCTCCATCCTTCTCGCTTCGGTGATACCTGTAGAACGCTGCGCACGATCCTTCGCTCGAAACCATACACGGCCCTACGGGGTTTTCCGGTGTACAGACCTTTTTGTAAAGGGGACATTCAGGGGGTGTCATGATGCCCGTAAGGATCTCTCCGCACGAACAACCCTTTATTTCCCGTGCAGCCGGGATCTTGATAGAAAAGGCCTCCTGCGCATCATGGGCGGCAAATCTTTTCCTGATCTTGAGACCGCTGGCCGGGATGATCCCTATGCCGCGCCAGGAGGCATCGACTGTCTCAAAGATCTCGTGCATCAGGTTCAGAGCCTTGACGTTCCCATCGGCTGAAACAGCCCTCTTATAGGTATTTTCAAGCCGGGCCGTGTGGTCTTCCATCTGCCTGACCAGACCGTATATGGCTTGCAGGATATCCACGGGTTCGAATCCGGCGATCGCACAGGGTATCCTGTATTGCTCAACGAGCGGGCGGTAGGCATTTGCACCTATAATTACGGAAACATGGCCCGGGAGTATAAAGCCGTCCGTCCTGACCTTCCTGTTCGCCATGAGCCCGGAAAGGGCGGGAGGGACCAGTTTGTGGGCGGACAGAACGTAATAGTTGTCAAGACCCCGCTCCTCAGCAAGCAAGAGGGATGCGGCAACGGTAGGCGCGGTGGTTTCAAAGCCGACGCCGAGGAAAATAACCTTTTTTTCAGGATTTCCGGCGGCCATATCCAGGGCATCCATGGAGGAATAAACCACACGGATATCTCTGCCTTCCGCCCGCTGTTGTTGAAGCGATGAACGGGAGCCGGGGACCCGCATGAGGTCGCCGAACGTGGCAATGATGGTGTTATCCATCCCGGCAATATCAACGAAGGCATCGATTTCACCCTGGTCGGTTACACAGACCGGGCAGCCCGGACCCGAAATGAGGGAGATCCCCTCCGGGAGGACCGACCGGATATCATTTCTGAATATGGACACCGTATGGGTGCCGCATACCTCCATCAGGCAGATCGGTCTCCTGCAGGTCTTGCAGGTCTTCCGGATACCCTCGATCAATCCCCTGGCGATTTCGGGATCCCTGTATTCTCCCAGATGTTTGATGGACATTTTTCCTTCCTTTTAACAAAGTCGTCTCGTTCATCGTGGGTCAGGAGGAGAGCCTGAGGGTCTTTTTTGGACGTTTCCTCATAGTGCACTTGGTACCCAACTCCGACATGGATGGCTATTTGGGGTTTACGCCTCCCAAACCTTACGCGCCTCTATTACCTAACGCTAAACCCCAGAGAGTCGTCCATCTCCTCCGGGGTGTTTAGAAAACGTCTGAAAAAGATTGCCAGGTTCTTCTCCACTTCGTTGCTCATACGATACCGCTTGCGGCATAAATCAGCTTCGAAAACAAGTCTTATTTCCCGGCCACTGCAGCCGCAACAACGGCCTGGCCGAGGGAAATCCCGCCGTCATTGGTGGGGACCTGCTTGTGCGAAAAGACCTGGAAATTGCTTTGCTCAAGAGCGTGAATGAGGCCGGTCAGAAGAATCGCGTTTTGAAACACGCCTCCGCTCAACGCAACACGGTTCAGTCCCGTCTCCGCCCTGATGTCTTCACAGAGTTCTCTGAAAAGCCGGAGGAGGGTCAGATGGAATCTGCCGCTGATGAGGGACGGATCCACTCCGGTTTCCATATCATGCACCACGCCGGCAATGATGGGTCCGGTGAGAATTTTTCGCACATCTCCCCGGGTCCACTCGTAATCATACGGTTTTTCCCTGCCGTTTTCAGCAATCATCTCCAGTTCAATGGCCGCCTGGCCTTCATAGTAAACGTGGTTTCTTATCCCCATAAGAGCGGAAACCCCGTCAAACAGACGACCGAGGCTTGAGGTGTCCGGGGAATTGACCCTCCTTGAAATCATCTCAACCATAACATTGATCTTATGATCTTCAATCTGTGAGAGCACCGGTAGGTCCAGGTCCCGGAATCCGTCACCGAAGGCGTCGACAAGATAGCTTATGGCCATCCGCCAGGGCTCTTTGATGGCGGCGGCGCCACCGGGCATGGGGACATAGTTCAGGTGAGCCTTTCGTGTGAACCGGTGCCGCTCCACGAGAAGGACCTCCCCCCCCCAGACAGCGCCGTCGCTTCCATAGCCCGTGCCATCGAGAGAAAGGCCGATAACCGGGCCGTCCAGCAGGTTCTCGGCCATGCAGCTCACGATGTGGGCGTGATGATGCTGCACCTGGACCTTTGCAATGTCCTCCTGCTCCAGGGCGTACCGGGTGCTGAGGTAGTCCGGGTGAAAATCGTAGGCGAGGATTTCCGGTTCAATGTGGAGGATGCGCTTCATGTGTTCAATGGTTGAACAGAAAAAATCGTAGGCCTCCATATTTTCCAGGTCACCAATATGCTGGCTCAGGAAGGCCTTATTCTCCCTAGTCAGACAGATGGTATTTTTCAGCTCCGCACCGCATGCAAGAATTGGGGGCATTTTCTGTTTGAGAAATAGGGGTGTGGGTACATATCCCCTCGAGCGACGGCTGAACCTCGTGGCACCGGCTGAACTCCTCACAATGGAATCGTCACTGCGCAGGTAGATGTCCCTGTCATGGATCAGAAAATAGTCGGCTATCCTGGAAAGTCGGAGAAAGGCATCGTCATTGTCAATGGCAATAGGTTCTTCACTCATATTCCCGCTGGTCATGACCAGCGCTGTGAAGCCAAAGTGCAAAAGAAGATAGTGGAGAGGCGTGTAGGGCAGCATGGCACCGAAATACTTGTTTCGCGGTGCCACCTCTTCGGAAATGGGGTGGGGTCTTTTTTTTTCAAGGAGGACAATGGGGCGCTGAGATGATGTGAGAAGTGCCTCATCCGCCTCTCCAACAATGGCATACTTTCCTATATGGCTTATCGCATAAGACATGAGGGCAAGCGGCTTTTCTTCACGATGTTTTCTTTTCCTCAACCGGAGGACCGCCTGATCGTTTTCGGCGTCTACAGCAAGGTGAAAACCACCAATGCCCTTGATGGCCAGGATATATCCCTCTCTTAAAAGCAGGGCCGCTTTTTGGATGGGGTCATTGGTTATAACGCTTTTTCCAGTGTTATCAAACAAAGTCACGCGCGGACCGCATTCTGCACAACCGTTCGGTTGCGCATGGAATCTCCGGTTTCCGGGGTCATCGTATTCGGATTGACACTCGCGGCACATCCGGAAAACCTTCATGGAGGTATGAGGCCGGTCATAGGGAATGTCGTCGATGATGGTGTATCTCGGACCGCAGTTCGTGCAGTTGATGAAAGGGTAGTGATAACGACGATCGGAAGGTTCAAAAAGCTCATCCAGACAGTCACTGCATATACACACGTCCGGTGATATGAGGGTGGATTTCTCGACGTAGCCCCGACTCTGTGTGATGGAAAAGATGCTTCGTCCTGTCACCGTTTCAGGGTATGCGGAGACCTTGGTGATTCGGGCGAGAGGCGGAGCCTTTTCGTTCAGGCCCCTTTCAAAGGATTCAATGTCCTTCTCGCAGCCTTCAAGGAGGATGGTCACTCCCGATGACGTATTAGCGACCTCACCCCCTATTCCGTATTCGCGAGCCAGCCGATAAACAAATGGCCTGAAGCCCACTCCCTGGACAATCCCTTCTACTTCCAACCTTCTGGCCGTATGGTTTTTCTTCACATCAAACCTTGCAAGAGGGGCTCCGGAAAGGAACGCCTTCGCCGATAATCCGTTTTTCCTTTTAAGTCCTAGGGTTTTTCCGTCATGAGAGCGGCCACTTCACGCAGGGTCTTGAGGGACTCCAGGGCCTCTGTCTCATCAATCCTATGGATTGCAAAACCGGCATGAACGATCACGTAATCGCCCACCCGGGCATCATCCAGGAGGAGCAGGCTCGCCTCCCTCCTGACGCCGTCAACATCAATCATTCCCATCTGGTCTTTGATACTGATGATCCTGGAAGGAATTGCCAGACACATGGTTTCCACACCTCTCTTTCATTTCTTCGACCGGTTTGTATGTAATCAATGGGTTGTCCTCGCACCGCTTTCAGCAGAGGCCAACCGTTCAGCGCATTCGTCAAGCCTTTTTGCCACGAGGTTTTCGAATTCCTTTCCCAGGTAGGTGCGGTTGTGCAGCAGATACCGCTTGGTGCTGTCCCAGTAGTCTTTCAGTTCGCGTCTGTCTCTGATGGAATGGATGGCGCTTTGGATTTCCGTCAGTTTGTCACGCCTGAGATGGTCTTTTCGTAATTCATAGAAATCCTTCAACCGATTCCTCTGGTCCTGGGTAAATCCCAGCTCAAGACTGCGCAATTCGGTTTCCTGTACGGCATTGTACAATTCTTCAAAGTCGCCTATGAGTGCCATCATCTTCTTCGTCTGGGTGAGGATTTCCTCTGCAATCTGGTGATGCCTCTCTTCAAAGGCGGCCTCCAGTTGCAGTTCGTAGTCATCGGTGTTGAATCGGTAGTTTCTCATGGCACGAAGACTGTAGTGAAAATAATTCTTGAGTTGATTTGTATCCCGGATGGTGTTCATATGGTGGATCTTCTTGGCAAGATTGATGTGGTCAAGAAAACGGATTGAGATGACCTTCTGGCCCCCCTGGTGATCGAGTCGAATGCCTGTTCTTGCCTGGAAGAGCTGGCTGATCTGATAGGTGCTCCCCCATAATTTTTCCATGGGCAAGCGGTTCAGAAAATCATTTATGGCCTCATAGCGTCTGGATATATCCCCATCCATGGGCAGGAGGTTGAGACTGACACAGTCGTTTTTCGATAGCAATTTGTCGGCCCCGAGAAGCCCGATCAGGAGGAGTTTGATCTGGTTCTTGTAGTTGAGATAGTTGCTGATTTTTTCGTACCCGTAAAGACGAATCTGGTCTCCGATGAGATGATTGAGTATAAAATGTCGCACCGGTTCTCCGAGATTTTGAAGGGTATTGTAGAGACGCAGGGCCTCAAACAGCTCTTTTTCGAAGGTCGCATATCCAATGCTGGAAAAGCGGTGTTTGTTGTAGATATATTTCAAGGGTAATTTCATGATGAATTGGATCAGGTCAACAAATAGGCAATATCGGATGCCCCTGAGCCTGAACAAACGCTCCAGGGCAAAGACCATTTTTCCCGATGCCAATCTCTGGCTTTGTTCTCTCTCATCCCAATGGCGCGACGTGAGATATTCCGTTGGCGAAAGACCCTCCGGCAAGCCTTTCATCTGGAAATCCTCCAGGGCGTGAAAGAGATCTCCCTTACGCAGATAGATTTGCTCCAGTTCCTTGTTGAAGGTGGTCTCTCCAGCCATAACTTTCAGGCATATGCCCCTGATGTTAAAAAGTCGTCCGGCCAGATCTTCGACCATGAGGTCTTCACGCATGGCGGCAAGCATCGTGAATGAAAACACGAAAAAGGCATCAAAGAGATCCTTGCTGCCGGGAATCAGGACTCTTTGAAGTCCATTCAAAGCGATCTCTCCTCTCAAGATATGGTGGAAGAGGCTGTGATGGCGAACCAGAAAGATCAGGTTGTTTTCAGTCTCACCATCCAGGCCGTATCGCCCGGCAAGTTTCTCCTTTTCAAGAAAAAGAGCCCCAGCTTCGGAAAAATCTGCAGGGTTGAACTGGGACGCATACTTTTTTCTGAACGCGGGTATCCGGCCGAGTTCCTGAAAAAGAAAACACCTGATCAGGGCGGAAAATAAATGGGGGGACTGACGCAACCTGTCCACTAGGCTTTCAAGATAGGCTATCTGGGATTCGTTGACACCTATGGTACCGGTTGCCATGGGGCCGAACTCCCTCTGGGCCAGCCTGTGGAGAAACCGGAGGTCTTGAAATCCCGTTTGATCTCGCCGGACCAAGGCCTGCATTTTCCTGGCAGTGGCCATAACATACTCAATAACAGATGATTTGAGATAGAGGCGACCGGCGACCTGGATTTTCCGAAGGGCCATGAACTCGGGGAATATGAAACCGATAATGGATGGTGCGTTGGCATAGAGCCGACTGATGTCCCAATAGAAGAAGTCAGGATCAAATATCTTGCTCTGGAAATAGGCCCAGAGCCTGTTTCGCAACTGACGGATATTTTGATACCATTTCTTCTGTTTTACAGGAAGTTTTGAATGAACGCCCAACTGCTCCAGGAGTCTCTCATGGCTTTGATAGAAGCTCTCGATGTTTGAAAACAACCTCTCTAGGTTCGACAGCGTATCGTCAGGGATTTCAGACAAGGGCTGTCCCTCAACCTCGGTGATCAGTGTTTCCAGGTGTCGGATGTGTTCGTCAAGATCCACGTGTCCCACGTCCAGGACACCTGTCTCAGGGTTGATGCGCAATTGAAAACCCGTTCCGACGATGAAGCCGGACCCGTGCTGATAGAGATTTTCGCTGAATTGTTCCAGGATAGAGATATCCAGGTATCGGATATTGATCGCTTTGGCCTCTTTTTCCAGGTTTTTCAATAAGTTTTTCAAGTCGCCATTTTCAGCATCTGCCAGGATCGGGTTATAGTTGACGATCTTGCCACGAACAATATTCGCCGTAATCCACAGCAGGATGAATGCCAGTCGGATGTCCATCCGCTCAAAAAGGTGTGATATTCCATGAAACTCAAGATCCAGAAATTTTCTGCAAAAGGCCGGAAGTTGAAGCGGGTCTGAGCCGAGGAAATATTTTTCAAAAGTACCGACAATGGTCACCAGTCTGATGACATCTTCTATCCCGGCCAGTTTTTCCCTGTCATAGTCCGCAAGAGACTCCTTTTCTATGATTCCCTTTTCAGGCAGTTCCGACCAGCTGGAAAGAAACTCAAAATGGTTTGTCATCATGAGGATCTTCTGTATGGTTTTATTGCGTATGCCCCCCATGGCGGTTATTTTTTCATCCATGAGGCTGTCCCAATCCAGATCCCTGTTCGTTACAATTCTGAAGGCACTTTCATAGAGATCAAAGAGCTGGACGAGCTGTTCGTTGGTTATGGGGGTGCCTTTTGCCGCAGTGGTTTCCGCCAGGGTCATCAGACGGCAGTAACGGAGGAGATTGATCGCCTGTTGTCGATCAAGACGGCGTGCGAGATCGGAGATGGGTTGGAGGCTCTTTTCGTTCAACTTTCCCGAAACAATGCGACCCATGGGGCTGTGGCCGATGACGATGAGGACAATTTCACGAATTTCATCCTCGGAGATGCCAAAAAAAGGCAGCGCTGCAAGGTTGGCCAGTATCTTTGTGCGCGGGCCTTCAATCCGGTCCGGGTTCAGGTACCTTTCGATATTCTGGAGACGTGGTATCTTCGCGATCAAACTGAGAACATCATTCAAGGCGGCAAACCGTCTTCTCCTGTTCTCGAGCGGTTGGATCAATCGATCGAGAAGGATTTGAGGAAAGGCCTCATTCCCCTCTTTCCACAGGTCTTTCAGTATCTGGAGGGTTCGAATGACAAAGGAAAATGAATCCCTGTACTCCGCCAGGAAAGGCAGCGGACAGCCGGCCAGACAGGATTCAGTGACTTCCTGCTCCACTTTGCTCAGGGTTGTAGTCAATGGCTTTTTTTGTCCCAGGTAGAGGAGCATGAATTGAGGAGCATAATCGACGCAGGAAAACCGGGCCTGCCATTCTCTCTCGATGAAAGAAGGAATGAAGGGCTTCAGGAAAATCTCGTCAAAGAATGTCGAGAGAAGGCCCGACCAGGTCTTCTCCTGGCCCCCAAAAAGTCTGGTGCCGACGTAGTCCATATCCAGGTGGGGCAGATGGTCTATTTCCGCGAAACCCATGTTTTCAAGCGTCCTGCCTCTGAGCAACCTGCTGCTGATTTCCGGTTCGACATACACCCCGCTCAGGTATTTTTGAAGATCAAAGATATTCACTCGAAAGTCACTGTCTTTGGAATGATACCGCTTTCTGGTCTTGAAAATGTGTGTGAAAAGCGCGAAGTTCTTTTGTTCCTCGGGGGTCTTGAAGAAGACCTTGGCGGTACGATTTGTCTTGGGAATATGCTTGTTGGAGATCACAAACAGTTCACCATCCAGGGTCAGGAGATTGTAGAGTTTCCACAGGATATAGGTTGCGCACTGGTGCACCCGGCCTTTGCTAATGTCCTTTTTTGTATCGGGGATAAAGGGCTCCAGCAGGGTCATGTCGTACAGGTCCTGGGTTATGATGACCAGATCCAGTTCTTCGTTTAAGGCAGTCAGTTTTTCGGGGGAGTCCAGGACAAAAAAACGGTGCTCTTTGAGCCTGAGGGACAGCTCCCTGACAATGAAATCGTCCCGATGTGCAACCAGGCCGATGTCGTAATGTTCTTTCAGGTATTTCGTCTTATGGAAATTGACGATTTTTGCAATTTCATTCAGTTTCGATTGGATGTGGGAAAGTGAACCGGTCACGAGGTGAATGGGAATCAGATAAAAGGGTTTACCGTGGCTGGAAAACCGGGTCAATATGCCAATTTTCCTGAAGAGTTCATTGATCCTCTTGTGGTGTTTTTTGACATCGTCACGATTTTTAAAATCAATGGATTGAATGAACTGGATATCGTAGTGGTTTAAACGGTCATAGCTTTCAAAAATGCCGAAACCGTAAGCATTTCCACCATAGGAACTGAGGAGTTGTGCGGGATGTTTCAGGGCGGGAAAAGTTCCCAAAGGGACATCGGAAGGGTCGAGGCCGAACTTCGGGTACTCATCAGGCCTGATTAACCTGAAAGAGTCCTTATTCCAAAATGTACCACCGGCTGAAAGATCTAGGCCATTCATCTTCAATGATGCCGCCCGAAGGTTCGTAGAGGTGACGGGAGGGCCGAACCTGACACTCTTTTCCAGACGCTTTCTAAACACCCCGGTGGAGATGGACGCCCATTTGGGGTTTAAGTGTAGCGATTAGAAAGCGCCAGGGCTTCTGGAGGCACAAACCCCAAATAGCCGTCCATGTTGGTGTTGGATCCCAAGAGCCCTATGAGAAAGCGTCCGAAAAAGACCCTCAGGTTCTCCTCCTGGGCTCCGGCAAACAAAACGACTCCATCAAACACCGAATCAGTCAAGTTTCTTGAAGGCCTCTTTACGTCCGGTGTATTTGACCCTCATCTGGGGTTTCATGAGTTTTCCTGTGGGGTTTCTCATAACGCTGTCAAAGAGGACCTTGCGGGGGACCTTGTAGAGGGCAATTTTGGATTTGGCAAACTCTATCAGTTCGTCTTCCGTCATGGTCTCCCCTTCCCTCAGCTGAACGATAGCCATGACGATTTCCACCAGTCGGTCATCGGGATACCCGATACATGCCACATCATCTATCTTCGGATGGTCCATGAGGGCGTCTTCTATCTCCACAGGGAAAATGTTTTCACCGCCACTGGTGACCATATCCTTTTTCCTGTCGACAATATAGAAAAACCCCTCTTCATCTATCTTAACGAGATCCCCGGTATAAAGCCAGCCATCTTTCAGCGTTTCCACCGTCATCTCAGGGTTATTGAAATATTCCCTCATCATTCTGTTGCTGGAAAATATGAGTTCCCCCACTTCCCCCGGCGGGACCTCCTTTCCTTCAAAATCCACGGCCATACCTTCCACGCCGAAGGTGGGTTTGCCGATGGATCCGGGTTTCCTCAAGACATCTTCAGGATAGAGGTTAAAGGTTCCGCCACCTCCACCCTCGGTAATGCCATAGATATTGGATACCGCGGCAGGAAAGGTGTCCACCAGATTTTTCATGACATCGAACGGAACGGGTTGTGCACCGATTTCGAGGTATTTCCAGCTTGAAAGGTCATAATCGGAGAGTTTGATCTCCCCCTTTTTTATGGCATTGAGGAGGGCGACGGCAATGGGAACCACAATCAGGACGTCTGTTCCCTTTTCTTCGGCGATGGCCTCGATGATCCACTTGGGATCCTTGAACTCCCTGATGATGGTACCCGTTGCCCCGGTGGCATAGAAGGGCCCCCACAGGAACATGGTGCCGCTGTGATAAAGGGGGAGGAAAAAGACATAATTATCATTCTTCTGTACAAAGTAGCTCATGCCGATGCCGATAGCCGTGTTATTCAGCGAGTAATGGGTATGGAGTACCGGCTTAGGCTTCCCGGTGGTGCCCGAGGTAAACATCATGGCAATGGCGTGCTGATCCTCTACTTCCACCAGGGCTTCTCTGAGGTCATCATAGGCGGCAATGGTCCCATAATCCGTCATGTCATCCGGGACGTCATCGCCCACACAGATGTAGGAGGTGACCGTGGTAAGATCTTTTTGAACCGGCTGGACCACAGGGAGGAATTCCGATCCCAGGATAAACAGCTTGGGGTTGCAGACTTCTGCTGCATAGAGGATATCGGAGCCTACAAATCTGAAATTGAGCGGAACAACGACGCCGCCGATCTTGATGATGCCATAATAGGTGATGAGCCATTCCAGAGAATTGTTCTGGAGATGCATCACATAGTCGCCATCCTTGACGCCCAATTCCTTTTGAAGATAGTTGGCGGTCCTGTTGATCTCATCGTTGAACTGTTTCCAGGTCAGCGTTCTTCGTCGATTCCGGGATGGCGTTCTTTCAATCAGGCAGATCTTGTCCGGAAGATGCCGGGCATGGATCTTGGCATAGGTTGCATAGTTCATCCTGCATTTTCCTCCTTCAATCTAGTTGCAGCGCAGCTGCTCAATAAATAGGTGTATTCCGACAGCCTCCCCCAGCCTCCAATCTGAGGCCAAAAATAAAAAACGAAAATACAATGGGAGATTCAGATCAGAGCCTCTAATATTACATAAAACCAAAGGCCCGCGGCAGCCACAGGACCATGTGGGGCGAATAGGTAATAATAGCAAGAACGGCTAACTGTATAATCAAAAAGGGTATAACCGCCCTGGACACATAAATGAGATCCCGGTTGGCCATGGCTCCCGTGATATAAAGACTCACGCCCATGGGGGGTGTGCAGTACCCGATTGCGAGATTGACGGTGAAGAGTAATCCGAAGTGCATGGGATTGATATGGAATGCGTATACCATGGGCAGAAAGACCGGCCCGAGCACAAGGGTGGCGGAAATAATGTCCATGAACATGCCGACGATCAACAACAAGATATTGCATACGAGGAGGAACACGATCGGCGAATGGATACCGGCCATGACCGCTTCGGTCAGTCTTTCCGGAATACCGGTCAGGGTCAGATATCGACCAAAGCAGGTAGCTCCTGCTACAATGATTAAAAGCGTTGCGGAAGTCACAGCGGAATTTACCGTCACTTTTTTCACGTCGGACAGTTTCATGGATTTGTGTATGAAAATCTCGACGATAAAGGCATAGACACATGCTACGACCGCCGCTTCGTTTGCAGTGAAGGCACCTGAAAAGATCCCGCCGAAGATAATTACCGGGAGCATAAGGGACCAGAAGCCTTCTTTAAATACGAGCCAGAGTTCTTTGGTACTGGGCACGGGCATGCGGACGAGTTTTGGCTTTTTGCGGCAGTAAAAATAAGTGTATGCACAGGTTCCGACAATGATGAGGACACCGGGAACGAATCCCGTCAAGAACAGCCCCTGCAGAGAGACATTACTGATCATGCAATAGAGAATCATGCTAATACTTGGGGGGATGATGACCCCGAGATTGGGAGACGTGGTCATGAGCCCCAGGGTGAACCTTTCAGGATATCCGTTATCCATGAGGGCCGGAATCATGAAACCGCCGATGGCCACCACTGTAGCGACGGTGGACCCTGAAATGGCACCAAAAAGTCCGCAGCCGATAACTCCCGCCATGCCCAGGCCACCGGGCAACCAGCTTACAAAAGTATTGGCCACTTTTATAAGTTTGTCCACGATTGTTCCAGCGGTCATGATATTTCCGCAAAGGATAAAGTAGAGGACCACCACCAGGGCGAACTTGTCCAGACTGCGAAACAGTGTTTGGGCCAGAAGAAGAAGAGGGAGATGGGTAAAGAAAATAAAGGAGAGGACCGATGTGAAAAAGAGGCACATAAACACAGGCACAGTGGCGGCCATGGACCCCAAGAGAATGAGCATCATCACAATATCAGCAATATTCACATTCATATCGTAGATCGTCTCCGTGTTTCAAAACATGCAATAGCTTCAAGGAAGACCAGTAACCTGCTCAGGATGTGCTGTCTTCGGCCTTTGACCGGATTTCCCGGATGTCCTGATAAATGGCCTGAATGGTCCGAATAAACATCATGATTCCCATTGCAGGCATGAGCGCATACAGGTACACCAGCGGTATGCGCATGATAATCGTAGCTTGATGCGTGGTTATCTGGAGGGCTGCCATTTTCCAACCATAATATGCCATCATTACTGCAAAGATGCCGGTCACAAAATTGCTGAAAAAGACGAGGGGGACCTTAAGGCCTGTAACGACCTGAGGCAAGGCATCGATTTTGATCATGGAACGGGCCTTGATCGCGGCGCTGCAGCCAATGAAGGTGGTCAGGATGATCACTTCCCTGACCAGTTCTTCGGCCCAGGTTAACGAACTGTGAAATAGATATCGGAGAAATACGTTGAAAAAGAGGGCCAGAAGGGCAGCGGTTGTTGCGATAAAGAGGGACCAGTCTTCCACAAAACTCAATATGGTGTCGAGGACACCGAGTGTCTTTGATAGCATGGTGGGCTCTCATAAAAAGGCGGGAGAAAGCTTTATGCTTCACCCCGCCTTTTTTCGGCTGAATGTTATCTGTAGTGCATGAACTTCTCGACTTCCTGCAGGTAATTTGCGGACCGGTATGTGTCGCTGGGATAAAGCTTGTCAATCTCAGAAGCAAATTCCTGGTGGACTTTGTCGGCTTCTTTTTTCAAAATGGCCATCTGATCAGCGGGGAGCTTGAAGAACTCAATGCCCTTTGACTTGGCATTGGCGATTTGGTCTGTCTCCTGCTTTCTGGTCTCCACGCGGATTTTGGCGCACACATCATGTACGACCTCTTTGAAGGTCTTCTGCAGGTCCATGGGGAGGCTGTTGAACCACGCCTTGTTGAAGATCCAGATAAAGAGCCCCTGCGCATAGTTGATTTGTGTAAAATATTTAGCAATCTCGAACTTCTTGGTGATGTTGCAGACCATTGGAGTATGGTCAAGGCCCGTGATAACGCCTTGTTTCAAAGCAACGGGAACATCCGGCCAGGGCATGACGACGGCAGTAAGCCCCCATGCCTTGTAAGTCAACTTGTTTACGGCCGCTTCGGCGATACGGAACTTGACCTTCTTGGCATCAGAAATCGTCTTGACGGGTATCGTGGTGGCCCAGCCATAGTTTCCATACCCGGTAATATCAAGGCCCATGATGCCCTGGTGGTCCATGGCCATCATGAAGTGGTCGAAGAGTTTGCCGCTGTTGACAAACCTGTCGAGTTTGTCGAATGAGTTAACCAGAAAAGGAAGGTTGATCAGGCCAAATCTGGGGCCGAGGTTCGTGGCTGCGACGGAACTGCAGCCCATCCCCTGGATGGCCCCCATTTGCAACTGATTGAGGACCTCGACTTCACCCCCCAGCATTGAGAAAGGTTTGTAGTCAAAATAGATCTGACCATGGGTGCGTTTCCACAACTCGTCACGGATTGCGAAGCCGGCATACACGCCTTTAATAACAGGATGGGAAACATTGGAGACGATGCATCTGTACTTGGCGCCGGAAGGATCAAAATTGGCTTTCCATTTATCCAGAGAAGGGGCCTTTTTTGCCCAGGCCGAACCACCTATCAAAGCGAAACCCAAAACAAAGACCATTGCAAAGAATAATACATTTTTCGTCTTCATGTTGTACTCCTTTCTCTTCTCTTGAAGTTTAAAGTGGAATTAAAGAAATCGAGTCTATCCTCCCTTATTAAATATATTAAAGATGAGCCGGATTCAAACAGAGTTTTTATATTTTGTCAAGGAAGAAACATCCTCCGGGGATTTGTTCATCGGGAATGCTGTTCAGATGACTATCCCTTTGGGGAGAGGAATTAAACGCCCTTCGAGAGCACCTTTTCATCGTGCAGCAATCTGGCTTGCGTCCCTTTGGCCACTTGATAGGTGCGGCTGAATTCAGACCAGAAGGCCTTGTCTTTTTCCTTCCAGTCGGGGCCGAATTTATCATCAAAAAAATCACCGAGTTTCTCAAAGAGAATCTGCCAGGCGGCCTTGCCTGAGGCAATGGCAGCAAGCAGTTCCTCGATGATCGCATCGAGCTGAGCCAGCTTTTCTTTGGGGATGTAAAAAATGGCGCCTTTCCTGATGGAGGTCATGAGCGTTTCAGGGTTCATGGCATGGGCTGTGAGCATGATGCTGGGAATATTTCTTTCCACGGTCTCTTCGAGGAGGCCCAATCCATTCACGCCCATGATGTCTAGAATGGCGAGGTCATACCGGTTCCTTTGAATCTTGTCCACGGCAGTGTCAAAATCTTGGGCCCGGTCCACATGGGCGGATTCAAGAATTTCCTCTATGGTATCCAGCACATCCTTTTCATCGTCGACCGCGAGTATTCTCTTGTCAGAGAGATAAGATCTTTCTTCGGGCATATTGCAGTCTCCTCCATATTCTTAGAGAGTCAATACGTGCTATCCATCCTTGCCTCGCCAGATTTCAGTGGAACAGGAAAACGCCCATTCATCCCTAGTAATTCATAGAATTTTCGAAATGTTAAGGTTGATACAATAGAAAATTCCGTTTGTTTTGTCAAGATGAAAACAATGATGGCGAGTGCAAATTCGATATCAAAAAAGCTTGACACGCAAAAAGCGGGATGGTAACAATCATGTGAATGAATCATCATTCATAATCGGGTCCAGGTATGGGAAAGAAAAAAAGTAATCAAAAATACTACAGGATTATTCAAGCAGCTACAAAAATATTTGCCCGGAAAGGCTTTTTTCAGGCAAAGGTTTCCGATATTGCGAGAGAAGCGGGCGTGGCCGACGGTACCATTTATCTCTATTTCGAGAATAAGGATGACATCCTGATTTCACTTTTCGAAGCACAGATGAAGAAGGTTCTGGACAACATGGTCGAAAAGTTGGCCGAACAGGATGACCCCGCAAGAAAATTGGAGGAATTCGCGTTTACGCACCTGCGGCTCATTGAAGCGAACAAGGACGTGGCGGAAATCATCCAGGTTGAACTCAGGCAGAGCAGTAAGTTCATGAAAGAATACAAGAACGAACGGTTTGCACAGTACCTGGGCTTGATCGCTGATATTATTCGTGTTGGGCAGGAAAAGGGCGTTTTCAGACAAGATGTTATACCGGGTATTGCCGAAAGGGCATTTTTCGGGGCACTTGACGAGATGTCCAGATTCTGGGTGTTGTCAAACCGTAAGGAGTATGATATTAAAACGGCTGCTCAACAAATCAGCGGTTATTTCCTGAGGGGAATAGCGGTTTGACCGTGACGTAACCCGTAGGTTTGCAGGGAAGCTGGAAATTCTGAGTTTCGGCTTCCGTCAGTAGAAAGTCCTCGGGACCGGGCTTTTTAGGAAGCTGTCTTTGGCTGGATAAATTGCTTTTTGTGGCCGCGGTTACTTCGGCCATCAGCACTACTTGGTACGAAAGGAGGGGAAAGTGAATATTATCGTTTGTTTGAAACAGGTGCCCGATACGGAGAGCCAGATCAAAATTGCCCAGGATGGTCAATCCATCGTAACGGATGACATCAAATGGGTCATGAATCCCTATGATGAATATGGGGTTGAAGAGGCACTCCGTCTCAAGGAGAAATTTGGGGGTGAGGTGACTGTCGTTGGAATGGGACCGAAACGGGTCACGGAATCCATCCGGACGGCTCTGGCCATGGGAGCCGACAAGGGGATTTTGATTTGCGATGATGGACTGGAGGGCAGCGATTCCCTGGCCACGGCCAAGGTATTGGCCGCCG
This sequence comes from Desulfatiglandaceae bacterium, assembly GCA_049282265.1. Taxonomy (GTDB): domain Bacteria; phylum Desulfobacterota; class DSM-4660; order Desulfatiglandales; family Desulfatiglandaceae; genus CAYUCJ01. Next base: position 50,106 of record JBAPTR010000090.1, read on the forward strand.
CCGTTAAGGACCTCGGGTATGATATTATTTTTACCGGCCAGCGTGGAATTGATGAGGATATGGGCGTGGTTGGTGGAGCCCTGGCGGAATTGCTTGGGATTCCGAATCTTTCCCTCGTCCTCAAAGCGGAAGTGGCGGAGGATGGAAAATCTGTCACGGTGCACCGCCCGGTGGAGGGACAGACGCTTGTCCTCACATCCGATCTTCCGGTCCTGATTACTGCCCAAAAGGGATTGAACGAACCAAGGTACGCTTCTCTTCCGGGTATCATGAAGGCCAAGAGAAAACCACTGGAGGAGAAGACCCTGGCGGATCTCGGGCTGGATGGAGCACAATTCGGTCTGGGTGCAAGAAAACAAAAGATCATTGAACTGAGTCCCCCACCCGAAAGACAGGCTGGAAAGATTGTAGAGGGGGAAACACCCCAGGAGAAGGCTGCCGAGTTGGCCAAATTGCTGCACGACGAGGCCAAGGTCATTTAGGGACCGGCTGCGTGGGGTCGATAGAAAGCCCGGGGAACCTGAGTGAACCCACTATTATCTAATGAAGGAGATGATTGAGATGGCACAGGGAGTATGGGTAGTTGCAGAGCAAAGAGACGGAGACATTCGCAAGGTCACCTATGAGGTCGTGAGCGAGGGAAGGCGTCTGGCGGACGCACTGGGTCAGGACCTGACGGTCGTTCTTCTGGGATCGGACATAAAAAGTAAAGCGGCCGAGTTGGGTCAGTATGGAGCCGACAGGGTGCTGGTGGCAGACGATCCAAGGCTGGATCCTTATACCACGGATGCGTATGTCACCGTGATAGGAGATCTGGCAAAATCCGAAGAACCGGCTGTCCTATTGATGGGTGCTTCGGTCCAGGGAAAGGACCTTTCGGCCAGGTTATCCGCGAGGCTCGATGTCGGGATGGCCCAAGACTGCACCGTTCTTGAGATACAGGACGGGAACCTCGTTGCTACAAGGCCGATCTATGCAGGAAAGGCCTATGCAAAGGTCACTTTTGAGAACAGCTGGCCACAGATGGCCACGGCGAGGCCCAATGTTATGGCGATTTCCGAGCCGGACAGCTCAAGGTCGGCCGAGGTCGTTGATGCCTCTTTTACGCTGGAAGACGCAGCGTTGAAAACCCGGGTGGCGGACATCCTCAGAGATGAGGCCGGTAAAATAGACTTGACCGAGGCGGAAAGGATAGTCTCCGGAGGGCGGGGAATGAAAGGTCCTGAAAATTACAAGATTCTGGAGGAGCTTGCCGGCGTTCTGGGCGGGACGGTCGGGGCCTCGCGTGCTGCCGTTGATGCAGGTTGGCGCCCACAGACGGACCAGGTGGGGCAGACCGGGAAGGTGGTTTCACCGAATCTCTATATCGCGTGCGGTATCTCGGGGGCCATTCAACATCTCGCAGGAATGGGAACATCCAAATTCATCGTGGCCATTAACAAAGATCCGGATGCGCCTATTTTTCAGAAAGCGGATTACGGCGTGGTGGGGGATCTTTTTGATGTGGTACCGGCCCTGACCGAAGAAATGAAAAAATATCTCTAGCTGACGCTTCAATTTTTCTTCTGACCACATCGGGACCTGGAGGGTGGCCTTCCAGGTCCCTTTTTTGGAGGGCCGATGCGTTCGCGCAATTGCGGTTCCTCACCATGGTCCACCCGGTTGCCGAAAACCGTGAAACTCTTGGGGGATAGAGGATGGCATGTGGAAGCTGGAGGCTGAAGTGGCGGACAAAAGAAAAACCCCCGGGTTTCTGCCGGGGGACAACCGGATGTACCGTTGCTTGAATGGTTTGTCATTTCTCCGAGGGAAGGCAGGGGAGAATCCAGTAAATACAACGCGCACTCCAGAAGTAACTGTAGATAAAGCAAGTTTTGTGCCGGAGTATGGGATGGGTCATATATTACGTGATTTCAAAATGATAGAATGTTGGTCATGTACCTCGATGGGACGCTTGTAGTCATTTCAACACAGCTACAGTATTGCCGTTGCTACGGGTGGAAATGGCGGATAATGGCCACGGCAATATCACATGGGTGTGCCGGTGGATGGTCTCCATGGGAGGCAGCATTATTTGATTGACAAAATGATGCCAATTGAGGTTAAATAATAGTTTAGCTATTTCATGGCGGTGTAGCTCAGATGGTCAGAGCATGCGGCTCATATCCGCAGGGTCACTGGTTCAATTCCAGTCACCGCCACCAGGCAAAAAACACCTTTCAGATGTTGACATTTCCTAGAGAGGCCTTATTTTCACGACAGGACACGATGAAAGCGTTTCTTAGATGGACATGAGGACATTCAAAATGGGGGAGCTATCGACGGTGAGCGAGGCTCTCGATGTTGCCGAAGACAAGACGGGCAATTTTTTCAAGTTCTCATTCGGTCAATGGAAGCGTCACAGGTATGACATCAGGACCCTGGAATCCCTGACCCCTGATGCCATCAGCGCCTATGCTCTGGCCGTCTTGAGGAAGGGTTCCATGATGGGAACCCTTGATTGGAAAAACAAGGAGGAGGATTTCTATTTCATCTGTTTGCAGGATCACCTGATACTTGGCGCGTTGAATAGAGACGAAGAGCTTGAACTGCTGCCATTCCTCATATATATTTTCACACATGAACTGGTCCACGTGGTGCGTTTCTGTAATTTCCTGCAAAGATATGATATTCCCAAGGTCAACAAGGAAAGAGAAGAAAGGGTTGTGCATGCCACAACATTCGAAATTCTAAAGAATTTGTCCCTTCCGAAAATGGATTATGTGCTCAGTTCTTACAGAGAACACAGGGTTTGTGATATGAATCTCTCCTGATATTACTGGGGCAAAGAGGAGGTCTTAAAG
>JBAPTR010000091.1:0-59636 GCA_049282265.1 Desulfatiglandaceae bacterium
AACCCAAAGGCGGCACAACTCCCGCCAGCCCCCTCAGGGTGGCATGGCGATACCCCCTTATAGGGGGTTAAATCAAAGCCCCGTCCTTTGGGCGGGGTTTTTTACTACCTCCATTTGATACTTCGTGCTCACATAGTAGAGCAACACCTGTGCCATTCACCCCTGCTTTTTAACCATTTTTTCGTTCATTTGTAAGATTGCACCGGTGATGGGAAGCAGACATACGCCAACAGATTGAGATCCTTGGCACTGTTGAAAAGATGAACGAAAACAAATTTCGATTTGGCCGGTCCCGAAGCATTCGCGGCCTTGAATTGGGGTGAAAAGAGCCTTTTTATTAAATAAATTATACAGCCAAGAAGGTTCTGTTGCTTTTTATGCACAACAAGCCCTGACCGTTTTCATGTGTGCCGAAAATTCTGCACATTGTGGTTGATTAACCTCGGCTTCTGGTGCAAAATAAATCAAATATTTTCTGGCGAGACATTAATGAGGAAACCCAAGAACATCATGCTTCCCATGTCATTTTACGAGAATTGCAGACTCTGCCCCAGGCTTTGCCGAGTGGATCGTCGTTTTCAAAAGGGCCTTGAACCACCCGGGATCTGTGGGGAAACAGACAGGTTGCGGATAGCCTACGTCGGGCCCCATTTCGGTGAGGAACCTCCTATCACGGGCACGAATGGATCGGGTACGGTTTTCTTTTCGGGCTGTTCTCTTCGGTGCACCTATTGTCAGAATCGTCAGATATCCCATGACCACCTCGGGAGAACAATGGACCTGGAATCCCTTCTCACGCACCTTGAGGAGATGATTCTATCCAGGCGAGTCCACAACATCAACTTTGTCACGCCTGATCACTTTTTTCCCCACGTGTTCCGGCTCGTTTCTTCCATGCGGGCAAGGGGTCATGATCTTCCGTTTGTCTATAACCTCTCGGGGTACCAATTGGTTGAGATGATCAGAATGTCGGGAAAATATGCCGACATCTATCTCCCGGACTTCAAGTATGCCGACGGATCCCTTGCCGTAAGACTTTCAAAATGCAAGGAGTATCCTTCCGTGGCCCTGGCTGCCGTTTCGGAAATGGTGCGGCAAAAAGGGTTTCTGAATTCCTGTGAAACGGATTCGGCTGTGGCCACGAAGGGTGTCCTGGTCAGGCATCTCATTTTGCCCGGGGCCATCGAAAACAGCATCAATGTTCTGACAACCCTCTTTATCGAGTTCGGTCCCGGACTTCCCCTGAGCCTCATGTCCCAGTATGAACCCATGGGGGAAGACCTGGATGGACCTCTCGGTCGACGCCTCAAAGATGAGGAATTCAAAAGGGTCTATTCCCATGCCAGGGATCTGGGTTTCCGCCACCTCTTTATCCAGTTTCCGGAATCCCGAAACGGTGCCACGATGTCTTCACGTTCTCCTTTTGTCCCCGACTTCCAGAGGGCACGACCCTTTGGCAAGCGTTCCCCAAAGGCAGCGCATTCCTCTGTTGACATTGAATAAGGGGTTTGTTAAAAAAATCACATTCTTCTGGTGCGGTCGTGGAAAAGTCTTTTGGCGAGCGTTATCATTGTGAAAGGAGTTATAAACCTGATGGAAGCACAGACACCTTTTTATGAAGTCAACGAGGCCCTGGTGGCCATGGGCGCGGAGAAGCTGAATCTCTGCATGCAGTGCGGCATGTGTGCGGGGTCCTGTCCCTGGCGGATAGTCGATGGTCCATTCAACGTCCGGCGGCTCATCAGGATGGCCCAGCTCGGCGTGGAGGGATATGAATCGGCCGACATCCTGTATGGGTGTACTACCTGCAACAAATGTGTCCTGAAGTGTCCCAGGGGCGTTACCATTATTGACATTGTGAAGGCCATGCGGGCCATGATCGCAGAAACCGGTGCCATCCCGGGCGTCCTGCGGACCGTGACCGGGAGTCTTCACAGCAACGGCAACCCCTGGTCCGAACCCCGGGAGAAAAGGACGGAATGGATGGAAGGCCTGGAGGTACCCGCCTATGACGAAGAAAAGGAATTCCTTCTCTCCGTCTGTTGTACCTCCGCCTATGATATTCGGAGTCGCAAGATAGCCGGGGCCTTGGTCAGAATCCTCAAGGCCGCCGGTGTGACATTCGGGGTCATAGGCAATGATGAGAACTGCTGTGGCGAGTCGCTGCGCAAAATCGGTGATGAAGAACTCTTCCTGAACATCGCCCAGAAAAATATCAAACTTTTCGGGGAGAGGGGCGTCAAGAAAATCATCACCACGTCTCCACATTGCTATTACACCTACACCAATGAGTACCCCGATCTCGGTGGCGATTTCGAGGTCCTCCACTACACGCAGCTGCTGAAAGAGCTTCTCGATGACGGGAGACTCAAACTCAAGGGGACGTTGGACCGGAAGGTCACTTACCACGATCCCTGCTACCTGGGTCGCCACAGTGAAATCTACGAAGAGCCCAGGGCCATCCTGTCTGCTGTGACGGGAGGCAACCTCGTAGAAATGAAGCGGATCAAGAAGGAGAGCCTTTGTTGTGGGGGCGGAGGTGGAAGGCTCTGGATGGAAACGAAACCGGAGTGGCGATTTTCGGATTTGAGAATCGTTGAGGCCTGTGAGACCGGGGCTTCTATCCTGGCCACAGCTTGTCCCTACTGCATTTCCATGCTCGAAGACAGCAGAAAAACCACCAACATGGAAGAGGCAATAGAGGTCAAGGATATTTCCGAGCTGGTCTCGGAACTCCTTTAGCCCGGGTTTTTCCATTTCAGTCTGCCTGAAAGGCGCCCCATGAAAACAGCCTATCTCGATTGTTTCTCGGGAATCAGTGGTGACATGCTTCTGGGTGCATTGCTGGATGCCGGTCTCCCTCTGACTGACCTGCAACAGACCCTCGAAGGGCTTCATCTTGAAGGGTGGCGTCTGGTGGCAAGCCTGGAGGCCCGACATCAGATAACGGGCACGCGCTTGGTTGTGAAGATTGAACAGGCCGCTCAACCCTCGAGAGACCTCAAGGTCATCCGGGAACTCATCTCCGCCGCCGGACTCGATGAGGAGATCAAGAGAAAAAGCCTTGCCGTGTTTTCGTCCCTTGCCGAAGCAGAAGGAAAAGTCCACAACCGGCCTCCCGAAACGGTCCATTTCCACGAAGTGGGGGCTATGGATTCCATCATTGATATTGTGGGGTGCGTCTATGGTTTGATGCACCTCGGCTTGGATGTTATCCATTCATCGCCACTCCCTCTCGGTTCCGGCTTTGCCGAGACCGCCCATGGCAGAATACCTATCCCCGCCCCGGCAACAATGAGCCTGTTAAAAGGAGTGCCTGTATTTCAGCCTGGTCTTCCCTTTGAACTGGTGACGCCCACGGGTGCGGCTCTGGTCAAATATTTTTCGGAGACCTTCGGCCCCATGCCGTCAATGACCATCGACAGCCTGGGTTATGGCGTTGGGAGTAGAGATCTGCCCGACAGACCGAATCTTCTCAGGGTAATTATTGGAAAACCCGCAACCGACCACGGAACCGAGACCGTTGTGGTCCTGGAAACAAATATTGACGATATCAACCCCGAGTGGTTGGGATATCTCATGGAGCGGTTGCAGGGGGCCGGTGCCATGGATGTGGTTTTCTGTCCGGTTCAGATGAAAAAAAATCGACCCGGTGTACAGGTGCAGGTCGTGGGCCGGCCCGATGCGCAGGAACCGCTCATGCAAATCCTTTTTCAGGAATCCGGGACCCTGGGCGTACGTTTTCATCATACCCAAAGACGCGTCCTGGCTCGTGAGGAGGTGCAGATCCGGAGTCCTTGGGGAAAGATGCAGGCCAAGAAGGTCGTCCAGCCGGACGGCTCCAGCTATCTGGTCCCGGAATATGAGGCCTGCAGGGCCATTGCCCATCAAGAGGATCTTTCCATCAGGGAGGTCTATTCCTGGGTCATGGGCCTCAATGTTGATGACTAGTTGCGCATTTATCGTAACAGCTCAATAAATAGCGGCCAAAGCGTGGCACCACACGAGAATCTGACGGTCTTTTTCGGACGCTTTCTCATAGTGAGGGAACCATACCAGCTTGATGTCAGGCCACGATTCTGATAATCTATCAAAAAGGGAACTCTTCAACCGAAGCGGTTTTTCGGGCAAGACGGCGCTTTTTCTGGCCACCTGGTGCGGCACCGGTCTCCTCCCGTTTGCCCCCGGGACCTTCGGCACGCTGGGGGCACTGCCCCTTGCCGTGGCCCTGCTTTACTGCCCCGTGCCCTTCAGGGCGGTTTTTCTGTTAATTTTCATGGCCGTTGCCGTTTGGGCATCAGGACGTTCTCAATCCCTTCTGGGAAGAGCCGATCCACCGGAAGTGGTGATCGATGAGGTGGCCGGTTTTCTGGTGGCCACGTGGCTCCTCAGGCCCACCTGGGCAAACCTCGCAGGGGCGTTTCTGTTTTTTCGCCTTTTTGACATCCTGAAGCCCTTTCCAGTGGGGTTTCTGGACCGGAGGTTGAAAGGCGGCATCGGAATCGTGCTGGATGATATCGCCGCCGGCGGGTATGCGTGGGGGTGCCTGGAACTCGTTCACTTTATTCTGCATTGAGAGTAACCGCAGAAGCATTGATAGACCTTGGAGAAAAACGCCAGTGCGTTGTGAAATCATTACTATCGGAAACGAACTCATATCAGGCAGGACCCTGGACCTGAATGCCTGGTACGCTGCCGAGAAGCTGACGGCCGCCGGTCTCCAGGTCACCCGCATTACTTCCATAGGGGACGACTGCGACCAGGTTTCCGAGACCCTCGAAAATGCCCTGAAAATGTCCCAGTTTATCATCGTAACGGGAGGACTCGGCTCCACGGATGATGATCTGACCAATGAAATCGTGGCTAAAGTTTTGAACCGCCCCTTGTGTCTGGACAGGGAGATGTTCGAATTGATCAGACGTCACGCGAGCATGCAGGGGGTAGCCATGAACCCTTTCCTGGAAAAAATGGCCTGGCTGCCGGACGGCTCCAAGATGCTCAGTCCGGAAGGGAAGGCATGCGGCTTTTCCCTGGTGGAAAATGAGGCGAGGCTCTATTTTCTCCCGGGTGTCCCGGAACAGATGCGGTATCTCATCGATCGCATCGTCATCCCTGAAATCCGTTCCCACTGTGAAAGGCTTCCCGTAACCAGGGAGCTTACCCTAAAGGTTTTTGGATTGAGTGAACCTCGTATTGCTGAAATTTTTGAGGATCTGCGGGGCCGGACCGGAAAGGCTTTACTTGGCTTTTATCCCCATTTTCCAGAAAACCACATCACCGTCACCCTCACGGACAGGGATCATCATGTGGTCGCCCTTGAAATGGAACGGATAGAAAAGGCCATCAGGGACCGAATCGGCCCATACATCTTTGCCTGCGGTAATGGTTCCATGGCCGAGGCGGTTGGCCAAGTGTTGAAGCGGCGAAAATGGACGCTTTCTGTTGCCGAGTCCTGCACCGGTGGTCTTGTCGGCCACCTTCTGACCGCTGTTCCCGGGAGCTCTTCCTACTTCCTGGGGGGTATCATATCGTACAGCAACCAGGCCAAGATCGATGTGTTGAGGGTTTCACCCGGGACGCTCCAGAGCGCCGGCGCCGTGAGTGACGAAACGGTCAGGGAAATGGCCGAAGGCGTCCGACAGAAATTAAAGACCGACCTGGGCATCGCTATCTCGGGCATAGCGGGGCCCGAAGGCGGGAGCCAGGAAAAACCGGTGGGGACGGTCCACCTAGGCATGGCAACGGTTGAAGAGACCTTCACGAGAAAATATTGCTTTATGGGAAGCCGCCGGCAGATTAAACGCGTCAGCGCCATGATGGCCTTGGATTGGTTAAGGAGGTACTGTAATGGCGATCCGTTCCTTCCTGGCCTTTGAATTGCCCCGGCAAATGAAGGATATTGTTTCCGGGATCTCGGCTGGAATGAGGGCCGTTCTTCCCGAAGCCCGGTGGGTCAGGGTCGATCACATTCACCTCACGGTGGTTTTTCTGGGGCAGATCCCGGAATCTTCTCTCGAGGGAATTGCCGATGTTGCCAAAAGTGTTTGCGATCGTTATGATAGCTTCGAAATCGCCCTGAAAGGTGCCGGTGTCTTTTCAGGCCTTCGCAACCCGCGCGTTTTGTGGGTCGGACTCCAGGGCGAACTGGAGCGAATGGGGTACTGCAGGAATGCCCTTCAGAAAAGGCTCACGCCTTTCGGCATCAAGAAGGAAAATAGAAAATTCCGACCGCACCTGACGTTATGCCGATTCAGGAAAGGGGCCAAAAGTGGGCCGCAGTTGGTGAAAATCCTGGATGGTTATCGCGAAATTTCGAGCCCCTTCTTCAGACTGAATGCGCTATCCCTTTTCAAGAGTGATTTGACTTCAAGGGGTTCCATCTACACCAGGCTCACGGCATGGCCACTTGCAGGCAAGAAGCAGGAATAATTTACGATGTTTGGAAGCATCACAAGATCCCAGGAGGGTGACTTAATGGACAGAGAAAAAGCTGTAGAGCAAGCCATTTCGCAAATTGAACGCCAATTCGGCAGGGGCTCCATCATGAAGATGGGAGATGACAAGGCCCTGGATATCCCTGCCATCTCCACGGGATCTCTTTCCCTAGATCTGGCACTGGGGGTAGGGGGGGTCCCCAGGGGCAGAGTGGTGGAGATTTATGGGCCTGAATCCTCGGGCAAAACGACCCTCGCTCTCCACATTGCCGCCGAGGCACAGGCCAAGGGAGGCATGGTGGCCTTTGTTGATGCGGAGCATGCCCTGGATGCTGTCTACGCACGCAATCTGGGTGTTGATGTGGACAGCCTCCTCGTGTCTCAGCCGGATACCGGAGAGCAGGCCCTGGATATCACTGAGATTCTTGTGAGGAGCGGCGCCATAGACGCCTTGATCATAGACTCGGTGGCCGCACTCGTACCACGCGCCGAAATAGAGGGCGAAATGGGAGACCAGCATATGGGCCTGCAGGCCAGGCTCATGTCTCAGGCCCTCAGAAAGCTCACAGGAACCATCAGCAAATCCCTCACCTCCGTCATCTTCATCAACCAGATCCGCATGAAGATCGGGGTCATGTTCGGGAACCCCGAGACGACTTCAGGGGGTAACGCTCTCAAGTTTTACGCAAGCCAGCGTCTGGATATACGTCGCATCGGCGCTATCAAAGAAGGAGACCAGGTGGTCGGCAATCGGACACGCGTGAAGGTGGTGAAGAACAAGGTGGCTCCCCCCTTTAAACAGGCGGAATTTGATATCATTTACGGTCACGGGATCTCCAAGGAAGGGGATATCCTGGATCTGGGGGTATCCCTTGAACTGGTGCAGAAGAGCGGGGCATGGTATGCCTTCAACGATGACCGGATCGGTCAGGGAAGGGAGAACGCCAAGCGTTTTCTTTCTGAAAACACCGATATCCGGGACGAAATCGCCCGGCTCATCCTGGAAAAAACAGGGCTCAAGAGGTCTTCGGAAAAAGAGGGAACCGCCGAATAGCATCCCAGCTGTGAAGCCATACCTCCAAACCTATAACAGAAGTCCGAACCCGCCGTCTGATTTCAGTTACGAGTTTAAAACCATTGGGTTTGGCAAGATTCCAGATCACCATCAAGACATTAGATGCAAGGCGCCGAGGAACGACGACTGAGGCGTATCAAACTATACGCCGCAAGAAGGAGCGAACGAAGGCAACGCGACAGATGATTCCTTGATGGTAATCCGGGGAAATGCGATGGATCACATGATGAATTTCAGAGAAATAAGAGAAACGTTTTTTGACTACTTTACTTCCCGCGGACACAAGCAAATCCCCAGCTCCTCACTGGTCCCCAGAGACGATCCCAGCCTGCTTTTCACCAACGCGGGCATGGTCCAGTTCAAGGGTCTGTATCTGGGTGAGGAAAAACGCAGTTACTCGAGGGCCGTCACCTCCCAGAAATGTGTACGCGCGGGAGGGAAGCACAATGACCTGGAGAATGTGGGGTACACAGCCCGTCATCACACGTTCTTTGAAATGCTCGGTAATTTTTCTTTTGGCGACTACTTTAAAGAGGAAACCATTTCGTGGGCGTGGGAACTGCTGACGGAAGAGTTCGGGCTCCCCGCTGAAAAACTCTATGTCTCCGTCTACAAAGATGACGATGAGGCCTACAAGATCTGGGAGGAACAGATAGGCGTTCCAACCGATAGAATCGTTCGTCTGGGCGACAAAGACAACTTCTGGACCATGGGTGACACGGGTCCCTGCGGTCCCTGTTCCGAGATAATGATCGACCAGGGGCCATCCCTGGGCTGCGGGAAACCGGACTGCGCACCGGGCTGCGATTGCGACCGCTATCTGGAGATCTGGAACCTGGTCTTCACCCAGTTTGACCGGAGTCCGGAAGGCGTTCTTTCACCCCTTCCCAAACCCAATATTGACACCGGCATGGGGCTCGAGAGGATCGCTGCGGTGGTTCAAGGCGTCTTTTCCAACTATGACACGGACCTGTTCACCACCATTATCGGAAGGATTGCGGATCTCTGCGAGAAGGGTTACGGGGAAGACCAGCGACAGGATGTCTCTTTCCGCGTGATATCTGATCACGCCCGGGCCGCGGCCTTTCTGATCGGTGACGGCATCATGCCTTCCAACGAAGGTCGAGGGTATGTCTTGAGGCGGATCATTCGCCGGGCTATCCGTTTCGGCCAGCTTCTCGGCATGAAGGATCCCTTCCTCCACAAGATCTGCGTGAAAGTCATTGAAATCATGGGGCATGATTACGGCGAACTTATCCAGGCCAAAAGTCTGATTGAAGGCGTGGTTCACAATGAGGAAAAGCGCTTTGCCGACACACTCCATTACAGTCTGAAGGTGTTGAATGATGAAATAGAGGCATTGAAGGCCAGTGGGCTGACCACCATTTCAGGGGAGGTGGCATTCAAACTCTACGACACCTATGGCCTTTCCATCGACATTGTGCAGGATGTGGCCAGGGAAGAACATCTCGCCGTGGACAACACGGGCTACGACAGTGCCATGTCCCGGCGCCGCGCCCTTTCACAGGAATCCTGGAAAGGCAGCGGCGAGGAAGAAATTCCCGAGGCCTATAAGAATCTCCGGACCCGGGGCCTGACATGCACATTTCTGGGATACGAAAACCTGACCTCTCGGACACGGGTTGCGGCGTGCATTGTGGATGGAAAAGAAATCGATGAGGCCGAAGCGGGGATGGAAGCGGGCATCGTCCTGGAGCAAACCCCTTTTTACGGTGAAGCAGGCGGTCAGGTGGGCGATATGGGGTGGATCGTGTCTGAGACGGCGCGTTTCCGCGTGAAGCGCACCCGGAAATTCAGCCGGGATCTCATTGTTCATGAAGGCGCATTGGAAACCGGTACACTAGGGAAGGGGCAGGAGGTGGAGGCCCTGGTGGACGAGGAAAAAAGAGAGGCCACTGTCCGAAATCATTCAGCGACCCACCTCTTACACGCAGCGCTCCGGGAAATCCTCGGGGACCATGTCAAACAGGCAGGCTCCCTTGTCTCTCCCGAAAGACTGCGTTTTGACTTCAGCCATTTCACCCAGGTGGTCCCTGAAAAACTTCGAGAGATCGAATCTTTGGTCAACAGATACATCCGCGAGAACCTGGAGGTCAACACCCGGGTCATGACCAAAGAAGATGCCATGCAGACCGGGGCCATGGCCATTTTTGAAGAACGATATGGTGAGAAAGTCAGGGTAGTGTCCATGGGCGACGGGGTCAGCCGTGAATTGTGCGGGGGAACCCATACGGGCAGGACAGGCGATATAGGACTTTTCCGTATTGTAGGCGAGGGCGGTGTGGCCGCAAACGTCCGTCGTATAGAGGCCCTGACGGGTGAACCTGCCCTGCGGTACGACCAGGAACAGGAAAGGGTGTTGAGGTCTTCGGCCCTTCTATTGAAAACGACACCAAACCAGGTAGAACAACGACTCGAACGCATTCTGGAGGAACTCAAAGAGAAGGAGAAACAAATAGAGGTATTCAAGGCCAAACTCCTCACCCAGAATTCAGGGGACATCCTTTCAGGGGTTAAGGAAATTGGTGGTGTGAAGGTCCTGGCAAAGGGATTGGAGGCAGACTCTCCCGGGGAGCTTCGGGATTTCGCGGACAGGATCAAAGACAAAATGGGCTCGGGTATCATCGCGCTCGGCGCCACGACAGGGGAAAAGGTCATGCTCACCTGCGTTGTGACCAAAGACCTGGTGGGGCGTTTCAAAGCCGGCGATATCATCAGGGAGATGTCGGCCATCGTCGGAGGGAAAGGTGGCGGTCGTCCGGATATGGCACAAGGTGGAGGGATCCTCCCGCAAGAACTGGGCAAGGCCTTTCAGGCCCTTTACGACCTGGTGGAAAAAAACGCCGGGCAGGGGCCCTTGGAGGTGGAATAAATCAAGAGGTGTGCTTCCGTGCGAGCCTTTCTTCACATTTTCCCAGGTATTCCAGAGCTTCGGCATACTGACCCACGTCAGGATAGTTTTCTATGGCATACCTGAAACGACCGGCGGCCGCACGGTACTCTTTTTTCTTATAGTAGAAATGGGCCACAGAGAGTTCGTGGCCGGCGAGATCGATATAGCATTTCCGGATTTTCATACGGGCCCGGGAGGCATAGACGTCCTTGGGAAATCGTTTCACAAGACGGTCGAATTCCTCCTTGGCCTTCACAGAATGGGTCTGATCCCGATCAATGGTCTTAATTTGGTTAAAATGGCAAAGCCCTTCGCGGTAAATCACATAGGGGATGCTTGGATTCGTGGGATGAAGCCTTTCGAACTCCTTGTAGGCCTCATAGGATTCGTCATAGGAAGCCAGGAGAAAAAGGGTATCGGCTATCTTCAGCTCGGCGATGGTGGCAAATTTGCTGTAGGGATAACGATCCTTGATCTTTTGAAAGGATTCGGTGGCTGCCTTATAGTAACCCCTTCCCAGGTCTTCCATGGCCTTGTCCATAAGTTCCGAGGGACCCCTCTCCGTTTTTTTTCCGAGAAACCAGTCCAGTGTGGCACATCCACTGAGGAGTGAAGTGAGAGACACAAAACCTATTAAGAATACCGCCAAATAAAATTTGCGAAAACAATATCTGTTCCCTGAAAAACCCACCATCCTCATCTTAACCCTCCTACCTGGGCGGGGGATCACTTGAAGACACGAAAGCCCCGCCTTTTCCAGATACGGGGCTCCGTCGCCGTTTTCCATTTGGACCTGACTACCCGAGAGCCTTGAAAAACCGGCCGTCTTCAAAGGATCACAAAAGCTTCTTCAATTCACCGTCGATATAATCCTTCGGGTGAGCACCGATAATGGTCTCGGCCACCTCTCCACCTTTGAAAAGGATGAGCGTCGGGATATTTCTGATCCCGAAACGTGCGGGGGTCTCCCGATTCTTATCCACATCCATCTTGGCAATCTTGATCTTACCCTGATATTCCGTTGCCAGCTCCGCCACTACGGGCCCAACCATTTTACAGGGGCCGCACCATTCGGCCCAGAAATCCACCATGGCAGGGGTATCGGATTTGATGATTTCCTCATCAAAGTTCCCGTCCGTGACATGCAAAACATCTGACATATGCCTACTCCTTTCTATTGGGTCATCCCACTTTCCGCTGTCCTATTGGACACCTTCTTCAATGACTTTTTTCAAATTGTTGATGAGTGTGACTGGAACCGGGCCAGACCGGGCATACAACTTCAGAAGGTCATGAGACACCTTGGTCTTTCCCGCCACAACATCCCAGCCGATGCCCTTTTCGTCTATTTGTTCCATGAGTTGAATGAGTTCTTCAGAATCCATTCCTTACCTCCTTGTTATTTCTTGGCCGGCTCCAGATCGGGCGGATAAATATATTTGCTGTCCATCTGGTAGGTCCAGGGGAGCCCCCACCACTGCCACCCGTAATGGCGTCTCAGGCCAAAGCCGTAAACCTTGTTTCTCTTCGCAAGCTGCCTGTAAAACTTGTCGCGATTGCTATCCTTGAACGTGGGAAACGTAGGGCCTTCGAAACCGTCTTCCACATCGTAGACATTCTTGAAACCCGCAGCCAGAAGTTCCTTGGCAGCAAGGGCGCTGCGTGTGCCATCTCTCGAAATGATCAACAGATTGTCGGTCTTTTTGAACAACTTTCCTATTTCTTCAACAAAATGTTTGTTTTCTTGGCCAAACCCATATTCATAAACACCGTCCTTTTTCGTAAGCACATTGCTGAAACGCCTGTAGGGAAAAAGGTATGCCCCGACAGGATGCCCCACAAACTGGTATTCGGCGCGTGTTCGCACATCCAGGAGATACGTATCCGGGACCGTATTGAGCATATCCTGGGCCTCGATACTCAGGATCTGCTTGACGGCCTGAGCCTTCACCGACGCCGGAAAACAGACGAGGATGCAGAAAAGTGCGGCCCACACGCACAGCAGATAGCTTCTGGCAATAGCTCGAGTGCCTAACATTAGTTTTTTGGAAACCTTCCTGTTCCTATTTCCGGTCAAATTTACATTAGGCCGATCATAGATTCTTAATCAAGACCCTTTTGCTTGTCAACGAAAATCATCTCATTCCAGAACTCCCTTGACAGAAAACAAGAGAAGACCTAATCTTCCATAGCTATACCGCTCATTGGTGAACCGGCTTTCACCGTACTCGTAAAATTTTTTGACCCATCCGATTTGGACTCCTTTTCCCCACTGCCAGGGAAAAGGATGAAGGATCTCATTCGATGCAGGAGGATAATGATGACGGCCAGCAGGGTCTTTTTCTCTGATCTCAGGGCCTCCCACAAAAAAAATCTGTTGACCAAGCTGGTTGAAATCGTCGACCGGGCCGGGCTGGAGCGTATCATTTCTCCCAGGGATCTGGTGGCATTAAAACTCCATTTCGGCGAAAAGGGCAATACGGCCTTCATTCATCCGATATTTGTCAGGCAGATCGTGGATCGCACCAAGGCGCTCGGCGGCGTACCGTTCCTGACGGACGCCAATACCCTTTATGCCGGAACGCGAAGCAACAGTGTCTCCCACCTCAACACAGCCATCGAAAACGGGTTCGCCTACGCAGTGGTGAACGCCCCCGTTATCATCGCGGATGGGCTGCGGGGGGCCTCCCACGCGCCGGTCAAGACAAACCTGCCCTTCATCAAGACCGCCTATGTGGGGAGGGAAATTCTTGACGCGGATGGGCTGATCAGCCTGGCCCATTTTAAAGGGCATGAGCTTTCCGGTTTTGGCGGGACAATCAAGAACTTGGGCATGGGGTGCGCCGCCAGAAAGGGCAAATTGCAGCAACACTCGGATCTTTGCCCCAAGGTCAAGCGAAAGAAGTGCGAAGGGTGCGGCCAGTGTGTTGATCATTGCGCACAGGGTGCCATAACCCTTTTGGATGGTGAGAAGGCCGTTATCGACCCCGGGAAATGTGTCGGCTGCGGTGAGTGTATCCTGATCTGTCCCAACGGTGCCATCGACGTCCAGTGGAACCAGGATATCCCGCTCTTTCAGAAAAAAATGGCGGAATATACCTTTGCCGTATTGAAAAACAAGAGAGACAAGGCCCTATTTGTCAATTTTATTACCCATGTCTCGCCGGCCTGTGATTGTTACGGCCACTGCGACGCTCCCATCGTCGGTGATGTAGGCGTTGTCGCATCAACCGATCCCGTGGCCATCGACCAGGCCTCGGTGGATCTTGTGAACAGGCAAATTCCCACCGAAGGTTCGTGTATTTCCGGGCTCGTGAAACCCGATGACGACAAGTTCAGGGCCCTCTATCCCAAAATAGACTGGACGATTCAACTGCTCCACGCCGAGGAGATCGGTCTCGGCACCCGTCAGTATGAACTCATAACCGTCTAGGCCGATTCCCCGTTTATCTTTGGCGGCAATGATGATATGAATAACTGTCTTTCTATCCATTCAAGAGAAGGAGTACGATATGGAAATTAAAATAACCAATGCAAACAAACTTAAACAGAGACCCACCGATGAGTCCAAGCTCGGATTCGGTGACATCCTCACGGATCATATGTTCCTCATGGACTATGACATCAACAGGGGATGGTTTCATCCCCGCATTGAGCCCTATGGTGATCTTCACCTGGACCCGGCCGCCATGTCCCTCCACTATGGTCAGGAGATTTTCGAGGGCCTCAAGGCCTACCGTGGACAGGACGATGGCTTGTATCTTTTTCGCGCCAGGGACAACTGTGCCAGACTTAACCGATCCGCTAAGAGGATGTGCATGCCTGAAGTGGCTGTTGAACTCGTCATGGAGGGAATGAAGAAACTGATCCTGCTGGATAAAAAATGGGTCCCGAGAAGCGAAGGGACTTCTCTCTACATCAGACCCACCATGCTCGCAACGGAAGCACACCTGGGGGTTCGACCGGCTCATAACTACATCTTCTACATCATCATAGGTCCTGTTGGAGCCTATTACAAAGAAGGCCTGAATCCTGTCAAGATCTATGTTGAGGATCATTACATCAGGGCCGCTGTCGGCGGGACAGGGGAGGCCAAGACCGCCGGGAACTACGCCGCTAGTCTTCTTGCCACAGAATTGGCAATGGAAAAGGGTTTTACCCAGGTCCTCTGGCTGGACGCCGCGGAAAGGAAATATGTTGAAGAAGTGGGAACCATGAATATGTTTTTCGTGATCGGCGATGAGGTCATCACCGCTCCCCTGGATGGGAGCATCCTGCCTGGTATCACGCGTGACTCGGTGATCCACATTCTCAGGCGATGGGGCTTGTCGATCTCGGAACGGAAACTGACCGTAGGCGAGGTCATCAGCGCTGCCGAGACAGGGGATCTGAAGGAGGCATTCGGCGCAGGGACGGCTGCTGTTATCTCTCCGGTCGGCCAGATCACGTTCAAGGGGAAAGACTACATGGTTGCCGGAGGCAAAATGGGAGATCTCTCTCTGAAGCTCTACAACGAAATTACCGCGATCCAGTACGCCAAGAAGGCTGACCCTTATGGCTGGGTGGAACGCATTGATGATTAGTTCAGGCTTACAACCCGTCTGTTTTTGTATGCGTGGATATCGAAACGGCTGGACCACAAAACGTAACGAGGCTCATGCATGATTCCCACCATCATATGGGAGGGGAACCTTGTCAAGATGCTGGATCAGAGAAGGCTCCCTTCCAAAATACAATGGTATACCTGCCGCGGATACGGAGACGTCATCGATGCCATAAGAAAAATGGTTATCCGGGGGGCGCCCGCCATAGGGGTTGCAGCGGCCATGGGTCTGGCCCTCGGGGCATCCTCCATTCGCTCCGGCTCCTTTGTCCTTTTCCGGAACCGGTTTTCTCATATGGCTGAAAAGATGCGCCTTGCCCGGCCGACCGCCGTTAATCTCCAGTGGGCAGTCGCCAGGATGATGGGCCTTGTGGAGGCCATGGCCGTCCGGCCGGTCAGGGACATCAAAGACGCCCTGAAGGAAGAATCCAACAAGATATTATTGGAAGATATTGATATTAATAAAAAACTTGGGATGAACAGCCTGAGCCTCATTCCCAACAATGCCACCATTCTCACCCACTGCAATGCGGGATCCCTGGCAACGGCCGGCTATGGGACCGCACTCGGTGTCATACGGGCCGCCCATGAGGCAGGCAAAAAGATCCAGGTGATTGCGGATGAGACCAGGCCCTGGTTGCAGGGGCTTCGCCTCACTGCCTTTGAACTGATGCAGGACAACATCCCCGTCACCGTGATAGCGGACAATGCCGCAGGCAGCCTGATGCAACAACAAAAGATTGACGTTGTGGTCACCGGAGCGGACAGAATTGCCGCCAACGGGGACGTGGCCAACAAAATAGGCACCTATCAGGTGGCTGTTCTGGCCTGGGCAAACAACATCCCCTTCTATGTGGCGGCCCCCCTTTCCACCATTGACCCGGGGACCGGCAGTGGAGACGGAATCTCGGTGGAGCAGAGGCCTCGGGAAGAGATCACTCGAATAGGCCGTGTGCGTCTGGGCCCCCCAGGCGTCCGGGTGCTAAACCCTGCCTTTGATATTACCCCCGCGAAATATGTCACGGCCATTATTACGGAAGCAGGGATCCTTACCCCTCCCTTCCGGACCGGTATCAGGGATGCAATGAAATCCCTTTCGGAAAGGTGACCCTTACGATTTCTTCTGTTTTTTCAGACACCTTGACACGATCATCCATCCTCAATCCGCAGACCCAGAGAATCCGGTTCCCACAGGCCAGGATCGGAATCCTTGACCGCACCCGGCTCGGGATCTTGAGATCCACGAAAAAATCCTTCAGCTTCTTGTGCCCCGTCATCCCCAGTGGAACAAACCTGTCGCCGGGGCGAAAATTTCGCATGATCAGAGGAAAGGTAATCTCAGCCGCGTCAAAACAGGCGGTCCAGGGCGCGTTTTCCGTGAAGGCCGGGGTTTCATCCGACAACCTTTCCACGAGAACAATGGCGTCCACACCCGGGATCGAAAAGCGTCCCGGACCCTTAAGGATGCACGCATAGTCAGACTGCTCGGCCTGGAGGAATCTTCCCAGTACCATGTGGTCGTAGGTGCGTCTTACCGTCAATCCCCTCGGCAGGTGGACCTCTGCCTGGGGACGCTTTGCCAGAACCAGCCTTTCGATGGCATTGATCTGCCTTTGGGTCAGCCCGTCGGGGTTTCCACCCGCGCCGCTGACGCAATGGCGTATGACGCGGTTTCTGATGGCATTATCGAGTTTCCGAAACGCCGGCACTGCAATGGACACCTGATCATCTGAAGGGAA
The DNA here is from genome assembly GCA_049282265.1 of Desulfatiglandaceae bacterium. Lineage (GTDB taxonomy): Bacteria > Desulfobacterota > DSM-4660 > Desulfatiglandales > Desulfatiglandaceae > CAYUCJ01. The sequence goes on from JBAPTR010000091.1 coordinate 16,766, forward strand.
TGTCGCCTCTTTTTTCACCCATGCCTTGGCTAGTCCCTCCAGGTATTCATGGTCCGCTCGCAGCCTGTCGGCCGTCAAAGCAAGAATATCGACCACCCGAGGCTGATACTCCCGGAGTTTCGGCAACAGGTCCAGACGAATCCGGTTCCTCAGGAAACGGCTTTCCAGATTGGTCGGATCCCTCTTGAAGGGAAGTTCCCGTTTACGGATATAGCTTTCAATTTCCGAGCGCCTCAATTCCAGGAGAGGCCTGATAAATGTGGCGTCCCTGATGGGCCGAATACCCGACAATCCTGCCGAACCACTGCCTCTCAGGAGTCTCATAACGACGGTCTCCGCCTGGTCATTTCGCTGGTGTCCCAGAGCGATTTTCCGGGCCGAAAACTTTTCTCCTGCTTCTTCGAGAAAGGCATATCTCTGTTTTCTCGCCCTTGCCTCAAGAGACTTGCCTTGATGGAGCTTTCCTTCCCCGGTTACAAAGGACAAACCCATCGATTCGGCCATGGATTCAACAAATGCGGTCTCCTCTTTGTCTTCACCCGGCCTGAGGCCGTGATCAAAATGGGCCACAAATAATGCAACACCCAGGGTTTTTCTCAGTGTATAAAGGATATGCAGAAGACAGATGGAATCCGGGCCCCCGGACACGGCAACCACCACCCTGTCACCCCTTGTGATGAGGCGGTATTTGCGAATCGTGTCCAGTACTTTTTTGACCGTATCTCCGACCGAAGACGGCATCTTCTCCAGGCCTCCGACAACCTGCTGCAGGCTGCACTCCCAGCTGTTTTTCACACCTTTCTGCAATAAATCTAGCATGGCACTGATCAAAATTCAAGATTCCCTTTCAGGGACAGGCTATTACCCCTTCCCTGATTCACCATCAAAAAAGATGAAACAGCTCGTTGAGCTTGTACGAGGATTGGGTGGTGCTGATGAATCGGGAGCCGGCAAAGGATTAGCTTATACTGCCGGGGTTGGAGCAAGATGACAGGGAAATCAGGTGGTGGATTTGGGGAGAGACTCCGTCGTTGACACACTCTGGGAATTTCATTATGCTCCCGCCATGGAAAGATCCAATTTCTTAGACAGCCCTTCAACCGATGGTTTTGACGAGAAAGGAAGGCCTATCATGTCTGTTATATTACCTGAATTCACACCACCCGACTTTTCAACACGGCCCCTGGCCTCTTCACCTCCGGCAAAGGTTGAGGCCGCACCCCGGGACGGCGTGGCGCCGGACGGCTTTCATGGCACATCCAACTACCCGGAATATGTCCGTATCGGCAACGGGAAGTGGCTGTTGCCACGGGAAAGCCGCATGGATTGCTGCATTGTGCTCAAGGGTGAAACCCTGGATGTAGTGGAAGCGAGGAGGTTAAAAAAGGGTGACCCTGTGGTGGTCGGCAGGACGGAAAACGGCGAGGAGGGTATCCTCGTGCACACCACGGGGTTTGATTCAACCTCGGGGGAACGGGAAGAGAAGTTTTCTTTCCGGACCCGCGGGACACGCGAGACCCCGTTTTCCCGTTCCTATGACCAGCTCTATAATATCCTGCGGCATGACAGGGACCACGGTCATATTGTCTGGGTCATGGGACCCGCCGTGGCCTTCGACAAAGACAGCCGCGATGCCATGCAGGGACTCATAGAAAGCGGTTATTGTCACGCCCTGATGGCGGGGAACGCGCTGGCCACCCATGATCTCGAGGGGGGGCACTTCAGGACCGGCCTCGGTCAGGACATCTATACCCAGGCCCTTCAGCCTCTGGGGCACTACAATCATCTGGACGTATTGAACGCCGTCAGGCGAGCGGGTTCCATCAAAGAGGCCATTGCCGAATTGGGAATAAAGGACGGCATTATCTATGCCTGTGAAAAATGCCATGTGCCTTATGTACTTGCTGGATCGATCCGGGATGACGGCCCGCTTCCGGAAATCATAGCCGATGTGTACGAGGCCCAGGATACCATGCGAAGCCATGCGCGAAAGGCAACCACGGTTATCACGCTGGCCACCCAGCTCCACTCCATAGCATTCGGGAACATGACACCCAGTTACCACATCGAGGAAGACGGCACCGTGCGACCGGTCTTTTTCTATATTGTGGACATGACCGAATTCAGCGCGGACAAACTGGCCAACCGGGGCTCCGCTCAGGCAGTGGCTATCTTGACCAATGTCCAGGATTTCATGATCAACCTCTGGAACAACCTGGCCAAAAAACCCTGTTCATGTGAGGGTTGAGGGTTCGGTCAAGCTCAAAGGGGTCGAGATGAGGATGATGGACAGGACCATTCGCATTATCGGGATACCAACGGATCTGGGCCAATCTCACCGGGGGGTGGATGTGGGTCCGAGCGCTGTGCGATATGCTGGGCTATCGGAGAGACTGAGCCGCCTGGGGTACAGGATAGAGGATGCAGGCAACATCCCCGTTCCGGTGAGGGCAGTCCTGAAAACCGGGGAACTGTTACCGGCGGTCAGACTGGCATGCCAAGCGGCCTATGACGCGGCCCGGAAGGCGATTGCGGAGGGTTGCCTGCCGCTCTTTCTGGGAGGCGACCACTCCATTTCCATAGGGACCATAGGCGGCATTACACATGAGTCACCCGTGGGCGTGGTATGGGTGGACGCCCACGGCGATTTCAACACGCCGGAAACCTCCAAGTCGGCCAACATTCATGGTATGGCCCTGGCCGTTTTGACCGGCCGAGGCTTTCCGGAGCTGGTTCAGATCGGGAGGGACGGCGCCAAACTGGAGCCCCGGAACGTGGCCCTCATCGGTGTACGTGACGTGGACTCCGATGAAAGAAAAATGCTCAAGGAAAGCGGTGTCGGTATCTATACCATGCGCGATGTGGATGAGCGGGGTATCAGCAGTATTGCCCATGAGGCCCTCGAACGGTTGCACCATTTGTCCCGGATCCACGTAAGCCTCGATATGGACAGCCTTGATCCCATGGATGCCTCCGGGGTAGGCACACCTGTCCCGGGCGGTCTGACCTACCGGGAGGCCCACCTCCTGATGGAGATTATCGCCGATAAGGGGACCCCGGTTTCCATGGACATCGTAGAAATCAATCCCATCATCGATGCACACAATCACACCGGGAAGATAGCCGTGGACCTGGCCGCATCCCTATTCGGAAAGACCATCCTTTAACATATCGCTATTTCAGGGGCGAGGACATCCTTCCCGATTTCTTGATATAACCCGCAGTATCGGAGAAAACCTTTGGACAAACGCGTAGTTAGAGCGGACTGGCTCCTTATGCTTACGGCCCTCATATGGGGCACTGCCTTCGTGGCCCAGCGGGCGGGCATGGCCCATGTGGGCGCCTTCACCTTCAACGGTGTCCGGTTTGCCCTCGGTCTGCTCGTCCTCCTCCCCTTCATCATCAGGCGACCCAAGGCCTTCACGCAGGGCACAAATCCGGGCAGTTCGCAAAGGGCCACCCGGTCACAGGCCTTCTGGGGGGGTGGGCTGGCGGGACTGGTCCTTTTCATCGGGGCGGCCCTTCAACAGATGGGGCTGGTCTACACAACAGCGGGGAAGGCCGGTTTCATCACGGGGCTCTATGTGATTATCGTCCCGATCCTGGGACTCTTCTTAGGTTTCAGGCCTGGGAGGGGTGGATGGCTGGGGGCATGCCTGGCGGTGGTAGGCCTCTATTTGCTGAGCGTTACCAGGGGCTTCACTCTCGCTCCGGGAGACCTGCTAGTGCTTGTGGGCGCATTCTTCTGGGCCGCCCATGTCCTGATCCTGGGGTGGCTTTCACCCAAGATGAACAGGGTCCGGCTGGCCTGCGCCCAGTATGCGATCTGTTCGTGTCTGAGTCTCGTTTGCGCGGATCTGTTTGAGGAGATAACCGTAAATGGATTGATGGGAGGGGCCATTCCCATCCTTTACGGAGGCATCATGTCCGTAGGCGTGGCCTATACCCTCCAGGTTGTGGCCCAGAGGTACGCGCCCCCGGTCCATGCGGCCATCATTTTGAGCCTGGAATCGGTGTTCGCGGCCCTTGCCGGCTGGGTTATCCTGGGGGAAGTGATGTCCATCCGCGGTATGATAGGGGCGGGGCTCATGCTGGCGGGCATGCTGATCGCTCAGCTATGGGCGTGAAAACTGAAGGGGAAAATGCCTGCACATGTCCCTGACCTGATCTCTGGCCATCTGCTTTTCCGTTTTGCTGGAGGGTTTGGAAAGCACGCGATCTATCAGGTCGGCCAGTTTGCCCATCTCGGGTACTGACAGCCCCCTTGTGGTGACGGCCCCGGTGCCCAGACGCAGACCACTCGTTACTTCCGGCCCAAGGGGGTCGAAGGGAATGGCGTTTTTGTTGCAGGTGATACCCACATTTTCGAGTGATTCCTGTGCCGCAACCCCCGTCAACCCCTTCGATCTGAGATCAAGAAGTACAATGTGGGTGTCGGTCCCGCCACAGACAATCCGGTATCCCCTGTCCTTGAGGGCGGCTGCCAGGGCCCTGGCATTTTCAATAACCTTCCCCGCATAGGCCTTAAAGGCATCCGTGGATGCCAGCCTGAAGGTAACGGCCTTCCCGGCCATAAGATTGAGGTGCATGGAACCCTGTATGCCGGGGAAGACCGCGGAATCGATTTTCCGGGCGTATGTCTTTTTGCAGAGGATGATTCCACCCCGGCTTCCCTGAAGTGTCTTGTATCCCGTAAAGGTCACGAAATCTGCCAGGGGGACGGGCGACGGATAGACCTTCCCGGCCACAAGCCCCGCCACGTGGGCGATGTCTGCCAGGAGACAGGCGCCTGCTTCATCGGCAATTTCCCTGAACCGCCTGAAATCAATGACCTTGGGGTAGGAACTCGCCCCACAGATCACCAATTTGGGTTTCACTCTGAGGGCAATATCACGGGCCGCGTCGTAATCGATAATTTCCGTTTCCGGATTGACACCATAAGAGAATGACCTGAAATATTTCCCGCTGAAGGAGGCCTTATGCCCATGGGACAGGTGCCCGCCGGAGGCGAGGGCCATCCCCAGAATGGTGTCTCCCGGCTCAAGGGCGGCGAAATAGACGGCAAGATTGGCATTTGTGCCGCAGTGGGGTTGGACATTGGCGTGGTCTGCTCCGAAGAGTCTTTTCGCGCGCTCCACGGCGATTTTTTCAATAATATCCGCCTGGCGGTGTCCACCGTGATATCTGGCACCGGGGTACCCCTCTAGGGTCCTGTGGGCCAGAACGCTCCCTTGGACATCCAGCACGGCCGCTGTTGAAAAATTGGCGGCGGCGTTCAGTTCAAGCGTCATGGCCTGGCTGGCCGCTTCATCTTCAATGGCCGATGCGATTTCAGGATCTACAGCATGAAGGTCATTCATTGCCTGCTTTTTTTCAGAGTGGCGCCGAACTGCTTTTCGTAGAGAGCCCCGAACCTCTCAAACCAACGCCACCAGGAGTTCTTTCCCTTTTCCACTGCTTCCAGAACATCATTCAGATAAACGGCGATGTTCCTCAGCTTTTCCTTCGGTACGTATGAGGCTGCCCCTTCTTTGTAAGCCTGCGCAGTGGTTTCCGGGCTCAAGGCATGGGCGGTCAGCATGACGGCAAGAATATTCCTGGCTTTGGCCAGTTTAAGCAATTCGAAACCATTGACACCCATAATATCCAGAATGGCCATGTCAAAGGACTGGCCTTCCAGAAGATCTTTCGCCTCGCCGGAGCTGGAGGCCTTGGCCACTTCACACATGGGAAGCAGCTCTTCCAGGGTTTCCAGAATGTCCGGCTCGTCGTCCACGATGAGGATCCTTTTCCCATCCAGAAGATTCCTCCTGACGATCACGCAGGTCTGATGGGTGGCGCTGCGGCAGACCCTGCCGCTGACATTCCCCAGCCCCTGGCTGCCCATGACGATCATGTTGACGTGGCATGCCTTGGCGTATTCTACGATCACATCGGCCGGATCCCCGAGGAGAATAGCCGTTTCAACCGGCTTGACTCCGTGCTCCTTTGCCTCGGTTTGGGCGCCGGCCATAATGTGATTTCCCATCAGGTTTATGTAAACCTCCAGGGGGGGCTCTTTGATCTGCTCTACTCTGATATATTCCCCAAGCTCCTCGGGAATCCTTGCTTTTTTGACCACATGGAGAAGATGCACCTCTGCGCCACTCTGTCTCGCGGCGTTCGCGGCAAAACGAATGGCATTAAAGGCGTCTTGGGACCCGTCTACCGGGACAAGAATTTTGTTTGCCATTTTGTCTTTTCTCCATATCTGGGGTTAACGTGCAGTCCTAAGAGGAAATATAGTCAAACAAAACTTGCAAGTCAACATGCATATTCTTCACTGGAGAAAGGCCTTTCTCAAAACGCACGGCCGGTCGCAGTAACCGCCTTCTTCCTTCGACCGCCGACCTGATGCGGCCTTTCGAGGATAGGAAATGCCGGCCCACGTGCTGCCACACGAGGCAAATCCCCTTGACAACATGCTTCCCTTGACTTAACAATCATAACATGAAGTTGGCGTGAAGGATGAGAAAGTATTAAGCAAAGGAGACCTGTATGGCTGACGCAGAAGGCATCCTCGAAGCAAGGGGGGAAGGTGAACTCCCTCCGGAGGGACGACCCACGCGAAAGAAACCGATCAAGGGGGCCGATACGCTCGACTGGGGAATGAGAAACAGGCTTTCTCAACTCATCCGGGACGACGGCCGCTGCCAGTTCTTGCCCATAGACCATGGGTATTTCCAGGGACCGACCCACTGTCTGGAGAGACCTGGGGAGACCATAAGGGATCTGCTTCCTTACGCCGACGGCCTCTTTGTGACCCGGGGCGTCCTGAGAACCTGCGTCGATCCGGACGAGGGAACACCCATTATCCTGAGGGTGTCAGGCGCGACCAGCGTGGTGGGAAAGGACCTGGCCAATGAAGTGATTACAACCTCTTTGGAGGAGATGGTACGGCTCAACGTGGCAGCTGTCGGCCTTTCCATCTTTGTGGGAAGCGCATATGAAAAAGAGACCCTGCAAAACCTTGCCGAGCTGGTCAACAGGTGCGAGGGCTACGGAATTCCTGTTATGGCCGTAACTGCTGTGGGAAAAGAGCTTTCCCAAAGGACGGCCCGTTACCTGTCGCTCTCCTGCCGCATCGCCGCTGAACTGGGTGCCAAAATCGTCAAGACCTACTACTGCGAGGAAGACTTCGACAAGGTCGTTAGTGGGTGCCCCGTGCCCGTGGTCATGGCAGGGGGTCCAAAATGTGAAACAGCCCTTGAGGTATTCCAGTTTGTCTACGACGGCCTTCAGAAGGGGGCCATCGGTGTGAACCTGGGGCGAAATGTCTGGCAGCATCCGCATCCCGTGGCCATGATGAAGGCATTGAATGCCGTCATCCATGTCGATGCCACGCCGGAAGAGGCCTTCGAACTCTTTGAGGAGAGCAGGCAACCCGGGAAGGCGGAATGATCCACCATGCGCGTCTTGATGTACTACAGTAACAGCGATGTGCGACTGGAAGAGATGCCCGTTCCGCAAATCGGCCCCGGGGAACTGCTCATGCAGGTCATGGCAAGCGGCATCTGCGGCAGCGACGTGATGGAATGGTACCGCCGGGACAAGGTCCCTCTGGTCCTGGGTCACGAGGTTGCCGGCGAGGTGGTAGAGGTGGGGAGGGGTGTTGAAAAATTCCGGCCCGGAGACCGGGTGGCCGCCACCCATCACGTCCCATGCAACACTTGCCATTATTGCTTGAGCGGTCATCCCACGGTTTGTGAAACCCTCTTGAGGGGGACGCACTTCGATCCAGGGGGGTTTGCCCAATACGTCCGCATCCCGGCCATTAATGTGGACCGGGGTGTCTTCCCTGTTCCGGTCGGCCTCACCTATGAAGAGGCCTCCTTCATGGAGCCGCTGGCCTGTGTCTTCCGGGGACAGATGAATGGCCGATTGAGACCCGGACAGTCGGTCCTTGTCCTCGGGAGCGGCATTTCCGGCCTCCTCCACGTGGGGCTGGCAAGGGCCCTGGGGGCGGGTCTCGTCGCCGCTGCGGACACCATTCCATTTCGCATCAAAAAGGCCGGGGAGATGGGGGCGCGCCTGGCCGCTCAAGCTGACGAAGCCCTCGTTGAGAAACTTCGAGAAGCCAATGACGGCCGTCTTGCTGACCTTGTCATTGTCTGTTTTGAGGGCTTCATACCACTGGCCACAAGGTGCATCGAACGAGGCGGGACCATCCTCTTTTTCGGAGGGGCATCTGAAGGCGCCATGCTCCCGGCCACAATCAACGAGCTATTCTGGCGGACGGAGATCACCCTGACCAGCACCTATGCGGGGAGCCCGGCCGATTGCATAACGGCCCTTGATCTGATCAAGGCGGGGACGATCCCCGTTGAAAAACTCGTAACACACCGGTTGAGCATGAATGAGGCCACCAGTGCTTTTGGGACGGTTTGTTCGCCGGGGGAACATGAATGTGTAAAGGTTATTGTTGAACCCCAACAGGGTTTGTGAAAGGAGGATCAGGCAATGGCTCTAGGCAACAATAAGGTATTAACGGATTTCAACAGGGCACTGGATATGGGAAGACCGCCCAATATTATGCGATTGTTTCCCCATTCAAGGGCCTTGATCGTGAGTGGCAAGGTGATTGACAGGGCAATGATGGCCAAAGGCAACGCCATGACCATCGCGGCCAACGGAAGGAACCATTTCGTCATCAGGGGTGCGCTCAAGGCGGCGCAACGGGCAAACGCGGTCATCATCCTGGAAATTGCCAAGTCAGAGGGTGGTGCCGCAGCATACTGTGCGGTTAGTTTATGGAACCTGGCAAGACAGACGGATGCCATCTGTAATGAATTGGGTATCACCGTCCCCGTGGCGATTCACGTGGACCATTACGGCATCAAGTGTCCTGAAGACGTGGAGAAGGCCAAGACCGAAATCCCCTCTCTCTTTGATGCGGGCATGACATCCATCGCCATCGACGCCTCTCACCTCCCCGATGATGAGAACCTTCTGGCGAACCTTACCCTAGCCCCGTACATTCCCGGCTGGGCGGGTCACGAGACGGAGGTGGGGGAAATCAAGGGAAAGGAAGGACTGTCTACCGTGGAGGAGGCCCTATTTCTGATCCGAGGCCTCAACGCCCATGATATCTTTCCCGACTGGATCGCCCTCAATAACGGCACCACCCACGGTATAGAGGCCAGTGACGCAGGTATCCAGGTACCCCTTACCGCCCAGATCCACCAGGCCCTTGCCCCCTACGGGATTTCAGGAGCCCAGCATGGCACATCGGGAAACAGTTCCGATCGGCTTCGCCGAATCGCCGCCGAAACCCGGACCACGAAGGCCAACGTGGCCACGGCCCTCCAGATGATCTCCTGGGGTGTCCGGGTGAACGAATTCGGAAATGCCCAGCTCGATGCGGACGGGGAATTCATCAAGGAACCGGACAGGGGGATGACGGACGCCCAGTGGATGGAAATGGTAGCATTCGCAAGGGACAAGGGGTTGAAGGGCGGCAATTACAAGAAACTGAATCTTCCCTTTGAAAATAAACTGATGGGGCTTCCCAGAGACATCCGTGAACGGATGGCCCGGGGCGTTGAAGATTTTGTGTACGGGCTCCTCACCAAGGTTTTCAATGCCCGGGATACGGCGCCGCTGGCCATTGAGGCCATCCTGAAAGCGGGTTCATTCGCCCTCGCGCCGAAGACAAGCCGAACCGAGGATCCCGGCGAGTGGACGGAGGATAAAATCAGAGAGCGCGCCAGGGGGCTGAACATGGACAAGGGATCCGCGGGGGACTTTGACGATTGATGGAAAAAACGCTGAACGCTGAACCTGTCGACCATTTGTGGATCAAAGATATTGAGGAAGGTGGCCGTATCCGAGGCCGTTATGTGGTGCGTGAAAAACGGTTGAGCAACACCAAAAAGGGAGATCCCTTTCTGACCCTGACCCTTGCGGACCGCACTGGGGATGTGGAAGCCAAGGTATGGGACCAGGTGGAAACCCTTACTGCAACTTTTGGGGTGGGTGACATTCTGGGAGTGGAAGGCAAGGCCACCTCCTACCGGGGCCGCGTTCAGCTCACCCTGACCGGGATCGAGGTTGTCGATGGGGATGTCGACCCATCCCTGTTTCTGGAATCGTCCGGAAAATCTTCTGTCGCCATGATGGCCCGGCTCAGGAAGATTTTGCAGGAAATGGAAAACACCCATCTCAAAGGACTGATGGATCGTTTCCTGGGAGATCGGCGGTTTGTATCGCTCTTTGAAAAGGCACCGGCAGCGAAGAACTTTCACCATAATTACGTGGGGGGGCTCCTCGAACACACCCTGTCGGTGTGTCTCATGGCCGTCGGGGTGGCGGAACATTATCCCCAGCTGGACAGGGACCTCCTCTTGGCCGGCGCCTTCCTGCACGATATCGGGAAGGTCCGGGAACTGAACGCGCACCTGACCATAGAGTACACCGACGAAGGCCGCCTCGTGGGTCATCTCGTACAGGGGACCCTGATGGTGGAAGAAAAACTGGCCCGCATGAAGCATTTTCCTGCGGACCTGGCTGTGCGTCTCAAACACCTGATTCTCAGCCACCACGGCGAATACGCCTTTGGTTCTCCCAAGCGGCCGAAATTCCTGGAGGCCTTCGTGCTCCATCTGTTGGATGACCTCGACGCCAAGGTCAACGGCCTGGGACGTCTGTTTGAAAAAGACGGCCATGAAGGTGCCTGGACCGAATACAGCCGTCTGTTTGATCGTTTTTTCCTCAAGGGGAATATGGCGCCGGCGGAAGAGGGCACGGTGACAAACGATGCAGAAGAAGACCAGCAGGGGACCCTCTTTTAGGCGTGTAACGCTTTCCGAGACCATGTGCCGGCTTTCATAAGGCATCCTTCCACACTGGTCCCGAGGAACATCCTGCCGGGCAGGAAAATCCGATTATCATTTGTTCATGGGGGGGTCGGGGTATGGAACCGGTCGCAAGGCAGCTCAGAGAGGCCGAACAGAAGATCAGGATCCTTCACCAAATCGCTAGACTCGTCTCTTCATTGCTCCATGTTCAGCATGTCCTCGATGCCGTCATGGATCTGCTGGCAAGAGAATTCGGGCTGGATGCATGCTCCATTCGACTGCTTGATGAAGAGGGAAACCTGAGGATCAAGAGTCATCGGGGTTTGAGCAAGGCATTCATAGAACAGGCCACCAGAAAACCAACGATCGACAGCTATTCCGGGGAGTGTTTTCTTACCGGTAAGATACTCATCATCAACGATTCGGATGCCATCGACAAACCCATCTCCACCACCAGGATAGTCGGCGAGGATATCCGGTCTTTCGCTCTAGCTCCTATCACCGTCGAGGGTGAGGCCATCGGGGTCCTTGTGACCGCCAGCAGAGAGAAAGGCCACTTTCAAGAGCGCTTTAATGACGTGATTGACATGATTGCCGCACAGGTAGGCATCGCGATCCGGATCTCCCGCCTTTATGAGGAAATCCAGGACTTGAACCAGGCCCTCGAAAAAAGGGTGAGAGACCGGACCATTGAACTGGAACAGAAGGCCCGGAAACTGGTGGAAGCCGAAAGGCTGGCCACGTTCGGCAGGATGTCACAGAGAATAGCCCATGAATGCAGGAATTCCCTGACCGTCATTGGCGGCATGGCCCGAAGACTCGACAAGAAAACGCCCGATCAGGATCCGAGGAAGGAATATACGCAGATCATCGTGGATGAGGTCAGGACCCTCGAAAAAAAGATCTCCAAGATTATATCCATTGATGCTTCAGCGGAGTAGTAAAGATCGGGCCAGGTCACTATCAAAAAAGCTTTTTCTGGAGGGGGTTGCAGGTCTCGGGCGTGGGAATTCCGAAGTGGCGGTATGCCAGTTTGGTCGCGACCCTGCCCTGGGGTGTCCTTTTTATCAATCCCTGCTGGATGAGGAAAGGTTCATACACATCCTCTAGGGTGTCCTTTTCTTCGCTGACTGCGGCCGAAAGGCTGTTCAGCCCTATGGGGCCGCCATCGAATTTTTCTATAATCGTCAACATGATGAGACGGTCCATCTTATCCAGACCGTGGTCATCCACATCCAGCATGTCGAGGGCACGGTCCGCCACATCCTCGGTGATGACGCCGTTCGCTTCCACTTGGGCAAAGTCACGAACGCGCTTCAGAAGCCGATTCGCCACTCTGGGCGTTCCCCTCGCCCGTTTGCCTATTTCCAATGCACCGGAGTCTTTGATGGGGATGTCAAGGAGTCGGGCGGAGCGCAGCACGATCTTCTGCAGATCCTCCGCTTCGTAGAATTCGACCCGCAGGACAACGCCAAAACGGTCGCGAAGGGGCGGGGTCAGCAGGCCTGTCCTCGTGGTGGCGCCCACCAGGGTAAAAGGCGGGAGCGGGATTTTCATGGTCCGTGCGGACGGACCCTGGCCAATGATAATGTCCAGCTCGTAATCTTCCATGGCTGGATACAGGATCTCCTCCACTACATGATTCAGGCGGTGTATTTCATCGATGAAGAGGACATCCCGGGGTTGAAGACTCGTGAGGATGGCCGCCAGGTCCCCCGGTTTTTCAATCACGGGGCCGGAAGTGCTCCTGATCTCAACCTGGAGTTCATTGGCAATAATGTGTGCCAAGGAGGTCTTGCCCAGTCCCGGACTCCCGTGGAAAAGGACGTGGTCCAGGGCCTCGGAGCGCCCCATGGCCGCCTCGATGAAGACCCTGAGATTTCGCTTCATCTCATTCTGTCCGATGTATTCGTCCAGGTTTCTGGGCCTGAGACTGATCTCCGCCGGGATTTCATCCTCCAGCGGTTCGGGATCGGTAATTCTCTCTTCCATCAATTTCCCAATCATTCCAACGTGAGCAAAGGTTCTTTCAGGCCAGCGCCTTGAGGGCTTTCTTGATCAGCGCCTCCAGGGTCATGGCCTCCCCTGACCGGTAAGCGTTCTCCAAGGCCCGCTTTGCGGCCTTGCCCTGATACCCCAGATTGGTGAGGGCCGAAAGGGCATCTTCCTTCAGTGCCCTATCCCTTTCATCAGTCACGGGAACCGGGGACATTTCCTTGTCTCCGAGGCTTTTCAGCGCGCGATCCTTCAGCTCCAGGACGATCCTTTCGGCCGTCTTTTTCCCTACTCCCGGGATGGACTGCAGGCGCAGCGCGTCACCCCTCGCCATGGCCTCCAGGAGTTCTTCCGGACCTATTCCCGAAAGGATATTCACGGCCAGCTTCGGGCCTATGCCTGAAACGGCGATCAACATCGAGAAGAGATTTTTTTCCAGCTTCGTATTGAAGCCGAAGAGGAGAAGGGCATCCTCTCGAACGTGGGTATAGATATACAGGCTCACCCCTTCCTCTTCTTCCGGTAGTGCATAAAAAGTGGAGAGGGGGACAATGACCTCGTAGCCGATTCCTCCTGCATCAATGATCAGGGACTCGGTGGATTTTCTGAACAGGTGGCCTTTCAAGTGTGCGATCATTTCTTGCTTCTTCGACTATTTTGGGCTGTTGTGAGTTTATCGAATCGTGCCCAGTTCAGATGGCAGATGGCAGTGGCCAGGGCATCGGAAGTGTCCAGGGCGAAGTCGCTCTTCAGCTTCAAGATAACCTGCACCATGGCCCTGACCTGCTCTTTTGACGCCCTGCCGTATCCCACCACGGATTTTTTGATTTCCAGGGGTGTATACTCGAAAATCCCGACGCCGTTCTGGACGGCCGCAACCAGGATGGCACCCCTGGCGTGGGCCAGTTTGAGGGAACTCTTCACATTCTTGGCGTAAAAGAGATCTTCAATGGCCATCTCCCGGGGGCCATAACACCTGATAACCTCTCCGATTTCTCTGAAAATATAGTGGATTCTCTGGTAGAAAGGGGCTTTTCCAGGGGGTCGTATGAAGCCGGAGTGGACGCAGGCCAAACGGCCGTTCTTCTTTTCAACAAGGCCGAACCCGGTCACGTTTGAACCAGGGTCGACCCCGAGGACAAGCATCAGCTCAACGCCTCCATGACCTCGTCCGGGATATCGAAATTGGCGTAGACATTACTCACATCATCATTGTCTTCAAGGCCCGACATGAGGTTCACCATCTGTTGGGCCTTCTTTCCCTCGAGTTTCACGGTGTTTTTGGGTATCATGCTGATTTCAGCCAGCGTGTAAGGAATGCCGGCCTTGTCGATGGCCTCTTTGACAGCCTCAAAGTCCGATGGGTCGGTGATCACCTCGAACTCGCTTTCCTCCTCGCTCATATCCTCGGCACCGGCCTCAAGAGCCAGTTCCAGGAGTTTTTCCTCATCCACCTGATCTTTCTCAACAACAATGAGCCCCTTTTTGTCAAATATCCAGGCCACACATCCCGGCTCCCCCAGGTTGCCGCCATGCCTTTCAAAGAGATATTTGACGTCCGCCACCGTGCGGTTCTTGTTGTCGGTAAGGCAATCCACCAATACGGCCACTCCTCCCGGGCCGTACCCCTCATAGTTTGACTCTTCGTAGGAGACGCCTTCCAGTTCGCCCGTGCCTTTCTTAATAGCCCTGTCGATATTCTCCTTGGGCATGTTTTCCGCCTTGCCCGCCAGGATGGCTGTTCTCAAGCGGGGATTGCCGTCGGGATCACCGCCCCCCATTCTGGCCGCAACTGTAATTTCCCTGATAAGCCGGGTAAAAATCTTCCCGCGCTTGGCATCCGCGGCTCCCTTTTTGTGCTTGATGGAACTCCATTTAGAATGACCGGACATATAACAATTCCTCCTGAATCAAGTTGGTTCTAGCCCGCACTTTGACCCATTGACAGGATGGATCGGATTCACGACAGGAAATTCTGGCCGATAAGATAGATTTCACGGCTCCCTTTGCGCGTTGCGCCTGCCCTGAATAGTCGCATATTCTTAAAGCGGCTCGAGATTTCCGTGCGAAACCCCTTCAAAGCTTCTCCCTCGAAGACCTTGCAGAGGAAATGCCCTCCGGCGGGGATCAGGCAGAAGGCTAACTCCGAAGCCTTTCTGACAAGCTCCATGGATCTGGCAGAATCCACTGACCTGACGCCGCTGGTCTTTGGTGCGAGGTCGCTCATCACCACGTCTACGGAACCAATTTCATGGCGCAGCCCTTGGGGGTCCATTTCAAGCACGTCGGCCTGAACAAAGCGAAAACCGGCGGCTGAAATCCCGGCGGGCACCTTCAGGTCGACCCCAACCACCCTGCCATTCGGTCCGACCTTTTTGAGAACATACTGTGACCACGATCCCGGGTAACACCCCAAATCCAGGACCTGTTGCGCCTTTCGGAATATCTTGAACCGTTGATCGATTTCCTGAAGCTTATAAACGGAACGCGCAAGCCAGTGTTCTTTCCTGGCGAGGCGGGTATAGTGGTCTTCCCACTCATTACCCTTCATGAAATGCTATTTATCATAGAGGTCGATGCTTTGCAAAGCAAATAAAGGGCTTTTTCACCCTGCACATGCAGGCGGAGATCACGGGATTTTGCTGCGTAGAGAGGATCAAACCAGGAGGTACTTCCTCCTGATCTCTTCATTTTTCTTCAGGTCGTCGATGTCTCCTTGGTAGCGAATCGCGCCGTTGTCAATGAGGTATCCTCGATCACTCATATCCAACGCCACCTTCTGATTTTGCTCGGCCAACAGGACAGTCAAGCCTTTTTCCTTGAGTTTGATGATCCGCTCAGCAAGGTCCCGGACCACCATGGGTGCGAGACCCTCCGTGGGCTCATCCAGCAACAGGAATTCAGGATTGGTGATGAGTGCCCGGGCAATGGTCAGCATCTGTTGTTCACCGCCGCTGAGAAAACCGGCCCTGCGGGAATCCATATGCCTCAGGGCCGGGAAAAAGTCATAGAGGCCTTCCTTGTTCCACATGCCCAGGCCGGTCGAATCTCTTTTCGAGATATCGAGGTTTTCACCAACGGTCAGATCGGCAAATACCCGCCGATCATCCGGAACGTATCCAAGGCCCTGACGGGCCAATTGATAGGGCTTTCTGCCCGTGATGTCTTTCCCCTTGAACCTGATCGTGCCCATGCGGGGAGGCGTCAGGCCCATGATGCTTCTCATCGTCGTGCTTTTCCCCGCCCCGTTTCTACCCAAAAGGGTAACGATCTCGCCTCTCCTGACCTCGAGAGAGACATCGAAGAGGATATGACTCAGTCCGTAAAAGGTATGGATTTTCTCCACTTGAAGCATCAGTCCGAAACTCCCAGGTATGCTTCTTGAACCTGCCTGTTGATTTTGACCTCATTCGGCTCCGCCTCAATAAGGGAGCGCCCTTGATGCATGACCATGATGCGGTGGGCAATGGAGAACACCAGTTCCATGTCATGCTCGCAGAATAAAATGGTCAGGCCCAACTCCGAACTCAACCGCTTGATCAGATCTATCGTGCCGGCGGTCTCTTCAGGTGACAACCCGGCAGTAGGTTCATCCATAATGAGCAGATCGGGATAGTTTCCAAGGGCAACGGCGATCTCCAGGACCTTCCGGTCTCCGTGAGAGAGGGACCCGCCTATCCTGTCCGCTTTGTCTGCAAGACCTACGTTGTCCAGGATTTCCTTTGTCTCCCGGACAGATTGATTTGCTGCCGGTGAAAAAAGCATCCGGGTCTTGTTCTGATGGGAGAGGACCGCTACCTGTACATTTTGAAAAACGGTCAAACGGTGAAAAAGATTCACCACCTGAAACGACATGCTGATGCCCTTTTTGCATATCGCATGGGGGGCCTGGCCTGTGATATCGTTTCCCTTGAAGACGATTCTCCCATTGTTCGGCTTCAAGTGGCCGGTGATCAATTTGAACAACGTGGTTTTCCCCGCACCGTTGGGGCCGATGACGGCGACAATTTCGTGTTCTTTGACAACAAGACCGGCTCCGTTTACCGCCCTGAAGCCGTCGAAAGACTTTTCAAGGGACTCTACGCGAAGCATTCCTATGCCTCCGGGACGCGGATGCTATCCCGCGGTTTGAGCTTTTCCAGGAAATAGCCCACGATTCCCTCGGGCAAAAAGAAAATGAGTAATATCAGAATAATGCCCAGCACCATGGTCCAGTATTCCGTATAGGTGCCCACATAAATCTTGAGAGACTCCGTGATGGCCGCCCCCAGGATGGGCCCCGCAAAGGTAAACCAGCCGCCCAGGAGACACATGACGAATATCTCGAGGGACAGGTACCAGAAGAGGAGGTCCGGGAAAACCGACCGTTCAAGGACCACATAAAGGGCTCCGGCAATGCCTGCGAAAAAAGTGGCAATCATGATGGCGATGAGCTGATGGTGCCTGACGTTGATGCCTAAAGCCTCGCATCTTTCGGGGTTGTCCCGGATGGCTCTGAAGGTAACGCCGAAAGGCGAGTACAGGATGAAATACATGGCAATCAGACAGAGGACCAGCAGGATCAGGATGAAGTAGTAGGCGCCGGTCATGGAGGCGAGGAATGAAGGCACGGGAATCCCGGAGATACCGTCGTCGCCTCCCGTCAGGCTGTACCACCGGAACACGATGGCCCAGATGAGAGACCCCAGCGATATCTGCAGCATTGCGAAGTAGAGTTTTGTCAGCCTGACGCAGAACCAGCCTATGAGCAGGCCGGCCGTTGCCGCCATCAAGGGTGCTGCAAGAAAACCCACCCATGCGGGCAGGGAGGTCTTGGTGACAAAGAGCGCAAAGGTATAGGCGCCCACACCGTAAAAGACCCCGTGATGAAACTGATACAATCCGCCGTGGCCGACCAGCATGTTCAGGCTCATGGCCAGGAGGGAGATGACAAAAATGAGCGTGAGGGTATAAGTGTAGAATGGGGGGACGATCAAGGGCAGAACCAGGAGGACGGCCAGGCATGCTGCCGAGAATCCAATGGATTTTGAACCGGAAATCCCCGTAGTCAAATTCGACTCCTGTCTACCAGACGGACTTGAGCAGCCCTTTGGGGCGCCAGATTAACACGATCACCACCGCGGCATAGGGAAAAACAATGGCGAATTGCGGGAGGAAAAGGATACCGAAGGACTGGGTCAATCCAAAGATGAGCGACCCTGCCAGGGCCCCCCACATATTCCCCAGTCCCCCGATGGTCACAATGAGAAAGGCCTCCATGATGATGTCATGGTCCATTCCCAGCGTTATGCTGATGGTGGGAGCCACCAGGGCCCCACCCAGGCCTGCCAGAAAGCACCCGAACACGAAGGCAAAGGCAAAAACCCAGCTCACATTGATGCCTATGGCCCCTACCATTTCCCTGTCCACTGCGGCCGCCCGGGCGATCTTTCCAATCTTGGTCTTGCTGGAAAAGAGCCAGAGCCCGACCGCCACCACGGGACCCACGAGGAGGAGAAACAGGTTGTAGCGGGGAAAAGGTGATCCGAACAGGTTCACCGATCCCCGGAGCATGGCAGGCGCCGAAATAGATCTGTAATCGGCGCCCCAGCACATCTTCACCAGGTCCCCCAATACGAGCATCAGGGAAAAGGTGAACAAGAGCAGCATGAGGTGTTCCCTCTCGTACAAATGACAGAACAGGGCCCTCTCCGCTATGAAACTCACCAGGGCCACCACCAGAGGGGCCAGCAACAGCGCCAGCCAGAAGCCTATTGGACTGCCGCCCAACAACCTGGAGATGCTGAAGGCCGAAAACGCCCCGATCATATACAAAGAGCCATGGGCGATGTTGGGGACCCTGAGCACACCCAGAATAAAGCTGAGACCCGAGGTGACGATGAACAGGATCATCGCCATGCTGAGCCCCACAAATAGCTGGTTTCCCAAGGCGGTGGCTGTCAAGTCCTGAGTAAGTCCCATGGTGTCGCCTTCACCTCGAACGCGGTCCGAAATGGATAAGAATTACTGCCGGCCTATTTTCCCCGTTCCTTCAAGATCTCCTCGCACGAAGGCATGACTTCGGCTCCTGTCAGCGTGGTGATATCCTTTGCTATGATGAAGTTATACTTGGGGGATGTTGCGGTTATGCCGAAATACTCGGGAAGGACGGCTTGATGATCACAGGCCCTCATTTCAATTTTCCCTCCCACAGGGCTCTTGACCTTCAAACCCTCCAGGGCGTCAATGAATTTCTCCTTGTTCAAAGAACCCGCCTTCCTGAAGGCCTCGGCTATGAATTGGGCGGTGATGTAACCGTGAAAGGCGGCAAACCCGGGATGATCTCCGTAGGCGGCTTCATAAGCCTTGTCAAAGGCCTTGTTCTCGGGGGTCTCCGGATAATAGAAGAGATAGTCCGTAGTGCCCATCACCCCAACGGGGCCCTGCAAACCCAGAGGTTTATCGACACCGTAATCAATGCCGGTATGAATCCACATGGGGACTCTTTTGGCCATGCCGGTGGCCTTGACCGCTTTCATGATATTGGTCATACTCCGCCCCCCGGTGCAGAAGATGACGGCATCCGGTTTTGCCGACAGAATGGCGGTGATATAGGGCGTGAGGTTCGGTTCCCCGGGCTTCCACCAGGATTCTCCGATCACCTTCACATCCGGCTTCAGTTCCTTGAGATTCTTCCATGCCGCCTTGCCGATGGCGTGGCCGTACTCATAGTCATCTCCTGCAATCCAGTATTTGACATAGGGTTTTTTGGCAAGGGCAACGCCGCCTGCCTTGCCTGCCATCGCCGTATTTTCACCCGCAGAAAAGGCATAGCGATTGCCCTTCTTGCCGGTGATATTCTCGCTCTTGGAAATCCAGACGATAAAGGGCACCTTGTTGGGCATGGCCACGGTCTCGGATACGGCCAGGGCGGCCCCGCTGTTGATGGTGCCCACCATAACGTCCACATGCTCTCTCATCACCAGTTCCTTGGCCATATTCAGGGCGATGCCAACCTTGAACTTGGTATCACGGGTGGTGTATTCTATCTTTCGCCCCAATACGCCCTTCTTATTGATCTCTTTCAGGGCCAGCTTAAAGCCGTTGAGTGCGCCCTTTGCATACACGGCCGGAGGCCCGCTGTAGCAATCTATGATACCGACCTTGATGTTGCGGGCTTCCGCCTTGAGCGGCAACAGGATAAACGACAAGCCGACAAGGGACATCGTCAGAATCCAGCACATCAAGAAAAAACCCCGCCTCATGGTACACATTTTTTCAGCCATCACGATCCTCCATCTAAAGAGTTAGTAATCTGGTTTCCTTCCGTTTATCACAGATAGGGATGCTTTGCAAAAAAAAACGCATTTGGATGACTCCAGTGATTGGCTGGAAAAAACGCGAAGGACGATTGCAATTCCCTGTAGTTATATTACAATGAGAGCTGCCGCTGTCCAGGATATCTGGACGGTCACCGTGAGAGGAGGGCTTCACAATAATGCAGAAAATTCAAATTGACGGAGTAGATCTCTATTTGGGCCAGCCTGATGAGTTGCCCATGTCATGGGTGGGACGACAGGAGCTTGTTACGCAGGTCCTGGCATCGTGGCTGGTCATAGGGGAAGATGATTTTCCACTCAACCCAAGGCTTGTGGGCAAGCCCGGGGTAGGCAAGACGACACTCGCCTACCACGCAGGACGGAGCCTTCACCGCCCCGTGTATCTGTATCAGGCCACCATGGATACGCGTCCCGAGGACCTCATCGTAACGCCCGTCATCTCGGAGAACGGAAAAATCAGGTACATGGCCAGTTCGGTGGTCACCGCCATGCTGCAGGGCGGGATCGCCATCATCGACGAGGGGAACAGGATGAGCGAAAAGAGCTGGGCCTCCCTTGCGCCGTTGTTGGACAGCAGGCGCTATGTTGAATCCGTTGTAGCGGGCATCAAGATAAAGGCCCACCCTGATTTTCGATTCTGTACGACCATGAATGATGATGCCAGTACGTTTGAACTTCCGGAATATATCCATTCGAGGCTTCAACCCCAGATCTATATAGATTTTCCGGAGAGGGATGAAGAACTGGAGATCCTCAGGACGAACCTGCCTTTCAGCGACGAGGAGGTCCTTGAATATGTCGTGGAGTTTCTCCAGACCGCCCACGAAGCGAACGAGCGTTATTCGGCAAGGGACGGAATCAATATTGCCCGATACGCCTTGAAACGGTTTGTGGGCAGTGGTGAACGGCTCAACGAAGAGGCGAAGCGTCATAGGATTCTGTCCTACCTCAAAGAGGCGGCCTCAATGATCCTGGACCGGACGGCATTAGAATATTTCGGGGATATTCTGGATGACAGCGAATCCGAAGGATAATTTGACCTGGGCCAATGTTCGGCTGGTCCCCGCTATCCACAACAGGGTGGAATTCGCCCTTGAGGTGCGCCGCCAGTTCAAGGCCTTTCGGCCGGATAGGGTAGCCGTGGAGCTGCCTGTTACCTTGGAGAAAAGGGTCTTGCAGGGGGTGAGGCGTTTGCCTCTCCTTTCCGTCATACACTATGAAGAACCGGACGGGACCTTTATCTATCTCCCGCTGGAACCCACGGATGCCATGGTGGAGACCATCCGGCTGGCGTTGTCGAGCGGGATTCCGGTTCAATTTATCGATAGGGACACGGAAGGATACCCTCTGGATTTTTCTCCCATGCCTGATCCCTATGCCGTCACAAAGATAGGGCATCATGTCTTTACAGAGGCCTATCTCCATATCCACAAGGGAGCGATGCGCTTCCCTGCCGACCTCCTCCGGGAAAAGACGATGGCCTATAACCTGCAGCGTCTGAGTAAAGAGACCGAACGGATCCTGTTTGTGGGAGGGCTTTCCCATCTCCCGGGGCTTCTCTCGTTACTCGATCGGCCCCAGGCCCGGGTCATCGGCCGCCTTGAACGCGAAGGTGTGGGCATCGCCCACCTGCACGAGGATTCCAGTCGCGAGATCATGACGGAGATGCCCTTTCTTTCAGGCATGTATGAGCGGGCGAGGTCCAAAGATGATGACGATAATTTAGACCGCCTTGAGATTAACCGGCGACTGATCGAGCTTGCCTCGAAAAACTACCGGAAGCACAGCAAGGGCGAACTGTCCAGCACCCAGTTGAAGATACTCTTCAAGTTCGCGAGAAACTATGCCCTTCTTACAGGCGGGCTGGTCCCCAGTTTCTACCAGCTTATCGTGGCTTCCAGGGGTGCCGTGGACGATGATTTTGCATATGAGGTATGGGATATGGGCAGTCATTATGCCTGGCAGGAGAATGAACCCGGACTGCCGGTACTCAGGCTGCGTGGTGAAGACCTGTATCTTGATGAAAAACGCATTCAATTCCATCGGCGTCTCCGCACCACGAGAAGGCGTCTCCTGGCCCTTCCTGTAAAAAAAAGAAAGAGGGAGCGCAAACCCGGGGAATGGAAGCGCAATTTCAAGACCCATACCATCTGCTCCTATCCTCCGGAAGACGTGGTGATCGAAGGGTACGGCCGGTATCTTCAGAAAAAGGCCCTTGAGATAAAAGCGGAGGAAAACGCCCGGATAGAGCCCTTTACCTGTTCCATGCTGGACGGTCTTGATATCAGAGAAACCATAAGGGACTGGGCCCGAAAAAAGGTCTATGTGAAATCGGAGAAACCCCTCAAGGGAAAGGTGGGTTCGATTGTTGTTATCTTTGACCCTGATATTCAGGACGAGGAGGGAAAGGAAGCGTTTCCCTGGTTGGTAACGTGGCTCGGGGAACACGACCAGGAATCGGACATGGCCTTTTACAGCACGCAGGCCGGAGAAATCATGGACGGGCCCGGGATTTCCAGATGCCAGTACGGGGGCTTCATGCTCACCTATCCGCCCATGAGGGTCTATGACATCTGGAAAGACCCCTTTTTTCATTTCGCGAGGAACAAACCCGAGCGCCTCCTCATGGCGGCCCTGGATTACAGCACTGAAAAGCACGTCCTTTATGTGGCGGCGACGCCCCCCTCAGGTTGGTGCAAGAGTGTAGCATCGCGTTTGGGGAAAAAGATCATTTATGTACCCATCGGGATCTTTTCTCCCGTCACCCTGAGAAAAATCCGGCAGTTCCATGTGCTGGACGGCCATCCCGTCAGACAATACGCCCATCACTATATCTAAGCTAGTGTCCATCCATAAATGGCTATTTTGCCCGATATCTTCGTTATGCTCAAATTCTAATCCTCGAAATACCTCAATGTATTCCTGCGGTTAAAATTTTCGCATGCCTTAATCTTGAATAAACTATCTCATTTATGGATGGACACTAAGCTAATTTTTCCGGCAACAACAACGTAAATGTCGTCCCTTTGCCCTGCTCGGTCTCAAAGGAGAGCTCGCCTTCATGTTCCCTGACGATTTTGTGCGTCACCGGCAGGCCCAACCCTGTCCCCTTGTATCCCTTGGTGGTATAGAAGTCCTTGAAAAGCCTTCCCTGGATCTTCTGATCAATACCGGTACCGTTGTCAATAACAGAAAACCTGACGCCCCACCCGTCCGGCTTATCGGTCCTGACCGTAACCACCCCATTTCCTTCCACAATGCCTTCAAGGGTGCAGGCATCAATGGCATTGCTGACCAGATTGAGAAGGCACCGGTGTATGGCGGTCCTGTCCATAGCCACTTTCTGAAGTCTTTCATCCAGTTCGTGGACGAAAACCACCCCTGAGAGCCCGGCACGTTCTTCCATCAGTTCCAGGACTTCACGCACAAGCTCATTGGGGTCAATCCATTCATAATGGGGTTCCCTTTCGCTTGAATAGATAAGCATATCCATCACGATATTAGAGATCAGCTCGATATTCCTCTCAACCATATTCCAACCTTTTTTCATCAAATCCACATCCTGCTTGGACATGGCCGAATCGATCACATAGGCGCCCCCCCGGAGCCCATTCAGGATATTCTTAATATAGTGAGCCAGACCGGCAACGGTTCGCCCGATGGCCGCCATCCGCTGGGCCTGCTCCTTCTCTTTCTGGAGGCGATGAATTTCACGCAGGTCCTGGATAAAAACCACGCTGCCCACTTCCCGACTTTCTTCATAGAGCAGCGTTCCCGACAGCCTCAACGGTATGGTATCACCTGATTCGCTGGTGGCACTCACTTCCATATTGATGATCTTACCTGGAGGTCCGTAACGATCACCGTAAAATGCCCTTCTGACGGCATTTGCGGCCTCTTCGGGGAGAATCTCAGGATAGCTCATCCGACCAATGACATCTTCGGGGGCGTAGCCCAGGATCTCAGCGGCACCGCGGTTGAAAATGATCATCCTCCCCTTGGCATCGGTTGCCATGATCCCGTCAATGGAATTCATGATAAGGTTCTGGACAAAGGCCTCTCGCCTCTTGATTTCCTCGGTCATCCTGACACGTTCGGAGAAATCCTGATAGGTCACTATGGATCCCTGAACCTTTCCGGAATCTTCCCTGATGGGAGCCGCGTTGAAATAGAGATGGGTCCCATTTTTGCCAAGAAGAGGAAAGAAGTGCTCGGCTTCAAAGGCACCCTCAACCATGGTGGACTTACGCAGATTCATGTCCCGATAGAGGTCTTGGATGCCTTCAAGGTCCCCGTCTATGATCAAGTCAGCCAGGAGAGGTCGTTTGTGTTGAAAAAAAGGCTTCCAGTGTCCGTCGGTCCCGATCATCTCCTCCCTGGGGAAACCGGTCAGGTGCTCACAGGCCCGGTTCCAGTAGACGATCTTGTGGTCCTTATCCAGGACAAACATGGGAATCGGGGTCCCGTAAAGGATCCCCTCTGCCGTCCTTTTCTGCCGCCTGGCTTCCTCTTCGGAAACGCTCAATGCACGGGTCCTCTCCTCCACCTCTCTTTCCAGTTTTTCCGAATAGAGCCTTCGGGATTCCTCCAGCTTTCTTTTCAGGGACAGGTCGCGCACAATCATCTGGAATTGCCTGTCTTCTTCAACCCATCGTATCTGACATTCGGCCGGAAGGGGGGTGCCATCTTTTTTCGCCAATACCATTTCCACTGAAACGAATCCCAGGGTTCGAAGGCCTTCCAGGTGATCCTGAAGGATCCATCTGGAAAAATGGACGGCAAGATCCGAAATCCTCATGGTTCCAAGTTCTTCGGTCGTATAGCCCAGCATGTGCGACAGGGCGAAATTCACCTCCAGGATCTTTCCGCTATCATCAAGAAAAACCAGCCCTTCCCGCGCATTATGAAAGAGATTTCTGTATTTCTTGCGGGATCTTTCAAGATCCAGTTTGAGTTTCTTTCGAGCGGTAATATCCTTCAGGGTGATGAGCCAAAGGCTCTCTCGGCCTTCCCCACGGTCGAGGCGGTGATAGTCTGCTTCGTAATAGACAGGCTCTCCCTTCCTGGAAAACCTGTACTCTTTGCTCCCACTCTGAAGATTATCCAGCAGTATGTCCGAGAAGGGGCAAGCGGTCTTCTCGCAGGGTTGGCTGCGATCGAACAGGACCTCGTGACATTTCCTGCCAATGGCGTCTTCTCTTGCCAATTGGAACTGTGAGAGGAACGTTTTGTTGGCATTCTTGATCAAAAGATCCGATGTGACGACAAGAAGGCCGTTGGTCAAGTTGTTAAGGATCGAAGCCGTATAATCTCTTTCAGCCGTGAGCCGTTCCTCTCCGGCCTTCTCCGCGGCAAGTTTTTCATCTTCAAGGCGGAGAAAATCCCAGAACAGTCGTGCTACAGTGTGATCCATCAACTGGACTTTGTTCGGCTTTTCCCGCTGAATAGCCTCGCTCACCTGAGGGCTTCCGGTCAGTTCGATGACCAGGTCAAGGTCCCTGAGCCCGAACAAGTCGCGAAAGTCTTGTGTGGTATGGACGCCCAGAAGACGGGCTTTCTTGATGGCGGGCGCAGCGGGATCGCTGTCGGCAATACCGACGAGGTTCATGTGGAGTTGACGGAAGCGATCCCTGGTAATCATGTCGATGATGGCAAGACAACCCGGGCCACCTCCGACGATGGCGACATTGAAAGTCTTCATAGTTTGTAACGGCTCAGGAAGCCCGGGTTCACACCTGGACCCGCCTGAAGTTGACAGCAATTGAACTTTATGAAAGGACTTCTTCAATAAGCGTCAGGAGGCGTTGGGGATCTACGGGTTTTTCAAGAAAGCCTTCGGGCTTCGGGACCGCGTCTTTGTCATCCCCTTCGGTCCTTTTCTTGAAGAAACTTTCCAGATCTATCCCCGTTTCGCCTGAAACGCCCGTGACCATGATAACCGGTATTTTCCTCAATTGTTCATCCGACTTGAGTTCATTGAGCAGTGCAATACCGCTCTTCTCCGGCATCATCAGGTCCAAAAGAATCAGGTCAGGAAGTTCCGCCTTGACTTTTAGGAGCCCTTCCTGGCCGTTCCGGGCCTCAACGGGTTCAAAGTCATGGTCTTGAAGCACCGTCGACAGAAAAAGGATAACATCCGGATCATCATCCACAATCAATATTTTTTTGGGCATGTCAAATCTCCGTTGTCTCTTTACAAGTTCGCGATCGTTTGAAAATTTATATCGCCAGATTGAAAGCAAGTCAAGCACGTCATCCCCAAATCCACCGTTTAGTCTACGCTTACTGTAGTGTGTCCAGGGATTTGGGCAAATGTCTGATCACCAGCGAGGTGTCATATGTTAGGCGCCAAGGAGCGACGACCGAGTCGTATGAACAATACGTCGCAGAAAGGAGCGACAGAAGGCAACGACACAAATGATACCTTGTTGGTGGATCAGGGTCATCCCTGACCCACGATATCTATTGACATTGCAAGAAAGAGGTCCCATCTTTAAGCATACGGAGAATCATGAGAACGCCATGACTTGAAGGGTCGGAACCATGCAAGAAGATTACATCAAGGTAGCCATACTGGATAATGAGGTGGAGGCCCGCCTTATCGAGTCCATTCTTGACGAGAGGGATATCCCGCACAGGCTGAGATCCTACCATGACACGGCCTATGACGGGTTGTTTCAGACACAGAAAGGGTGGGGAGAGGTCAGGGCACCGAAGTCTTGTGAGGAAGACATCCTTGCCATTATTGACGATGTGAGGGAAGCGGCGGCACGTTCATGAACCATGCCTTCCCCCAAGGGTGTTCAGGGCGGAACCCGCCTGGAACCATGCAATCTGCTCCTCGGTAAGCGTGTGGTTCAAGAGAAGCTCATGCGTGGCACCATCTTTTTTCGTGATGATAGCCCTGACCGCAGATCCGGTGGCCAGTTCATTGAGCCCCTCAATTCCCATTCTGTCCTCTTCATCGATGCTTCCGTAATCTCCCCAATCCGTGAAAGTCAGGGGAAGAATCCCCTGCTTTTTCAAGTTCGCCTCGTGGATCCTGGCAAAGGATCTCGCCACCACCGCCTTGACGCCCAAGAACCTCGGACTCATGGCGGCGTGTTCCCGGCTCGACCCCTCACCGTAGTTTTCATCACCTACAATGACCGATCCGCCGGCCTTCTCCTTGTAAAAGCGGGCAAGGTCCGAGAACACCACCGATTTTTCCCCGGTGATCACGTTGGTTCCAAGTCCCGTCTCTCCAGTGAAACCGTTGACGGCACCCATAAGCATATTCTTCGAAATATTGGAGAGATGCCCCCGATATCGGAGCCACTTTCCGCCCGGGGATATGTGATCCGTGGTGGTTTTTCCTTTTGCCTTTACGAGAATCGGCAGATTCACAAAGTCGTTCCCATCCCACCGGTCAAAGGGTTGCAGCAATTCAAGACGGTCGGAACCGGGAGGAATCTTCACCTCCATGTCTTCATCTCCTGCGTCCGGCGGCACAAAGGCATCCTTGACCGCCACAAGTCCTCCGGGAGGCAAGTCAGGCGGATGAGGCGGGCTCAACAGGAAGGTCTCCCCATCTGCCCCGACAAGTGAATCCTCCTCCGGATTGAACCCCACCTCTCCGGAGATGGCCAGTGCCGCCGCCATACCCGGAGAGGTGAGGAAGGCCCTTGTTTCTGGATTGGCATCGTTTCTTCCGCGAAAATTCCGGTTAAAGGTAGTGAAAAGGCAATTGGGCACCCCCTTTGGCACATCCTTTCGGTCCCACTGTCCGATGCATGGTCCACAGGAGGCAGTAAGAACAACAGCGCCGGCCTTGACAATCTTTTCCAGGATTCCCCCCCGCTTTATGGTCTCGTAGACCTGTTGAGAGCCAGGGGAGAGCAGAAAAGGCAGCCTCGCCTTCAGACCGTGTCGGGTCGATTGTTCCAGTACCTCGGCTGCCGCGTGGAGATCCGAATACGAAGAGTTGGTACAGGACCCAAGAAGGACGGCCGAGATTTGCATGGGCCATTTTTTTGATTCAGCCACCTCCCTGAAATCTTTCACCTTCGTGATCCTGTCAGGGCTGAAGGGCCCCGCATGGGCGATTTCAACATCTCCCAAATCCAGCTCCACGAACTCATCGAAGACCGTTTCCGGCTCCCGGTCGCAGATCTCGTCCTGGCGCAGAATCCCGGCCATGGATGCGGCCCACTCAGCGTCTTCATTTCTCCCAACGTTTCGCAGGTAGGCATCCATGGCCTCATCATACACGAAGACGGATGTCGTGGCACCCAACTCAGCCCCCATATTGGTGATGGTCGCCTTCTGGGTGGCGGAAAGCGTTCTTGCACCTTCGCCAAAGTATTCAAAGATCTTTCCCGTTCCTCCCTTGACCGTGAATCGACGGAGCATCTCGAAAATCACGTCCTTGGCCGAAGACCATCCGGCAAGACAACCCCGGAGCCTGACACCCACAAGCCTTGGCATGGTGGTCTCCCAGGGAAGCCCTGCCATCACCTCGGCCGCGTCGGCCCCGCCCACCCCCGTGGCGATCATCCCAAGACCGCCGGCATTGGGGGTATGGGAGTCCGTACCGATCATCATGCCTCCGGGGATGGCGTAGTTTTCGAGGATCACCTGGTGAATGATCCCGGAGCCGGGGCCCCAGAAACCGAGGCCATATTTTTTCGCAGCAGAGGACAGGAACTCATAGACCTCTCTGTTGGTAGTCAGGGCGTTTTTCAAATCCCGTTCGGATCCCTCCCCGGCACGGAGTAGATGATCGCAATGAATGGTGGCCGGAACCACGGTTTGGTTGCGTCCGGCCTGCATGAACTGGAGCATGGCCATCTGGGCCGTGGCATCCTGCATGGCCACGCGGTCCGGTATGAGTTTTATCTGCTCCTTTCCCCTCGCCGGTATTCCGGACGACAGCGCATCGACCTGGTGCAGAAAAAGGATCTTTTCGGCGCAGGAAAGCCCCCTTCCAAGGAGCGTTCTTTTCTCTTCAAGAATTTCAACCGCAGCAACGTGATCAAATGGGTATTGCATCTTCATCTTCCTCTCAAGGTTCATTCCTTGGCCTGGTGACCTGATAAGTCCTTTTTTGAAGCGGGTGCTTTTTCAGGCGTGGAAATGCACTTTCCCTCTTTTGTCCTGTAAGGCACAGGGGTTAGAAATATCCCGACCTCACCGCTTTCCGATATCCGCCACAGGCGGCCGGTAGTGGTATCCAGCATAAACTTGTCTTTTGCGGAATCCGATACCTGCCCAAACACAAATCTTCCCACCGGGCTGGACAATTTTCCTGCGCTCGGTTTCAGCGGTGCCTGTTGTTGAGAAATCCCGAAGGGCTGCGCTCCGGCAGGGTCCATTCCCCACAATGAAAGGAAAAACCCCAGCGCTATTCCGGCAAACAGAATCTTTCCTCTTTTCATCTTGTCCCCCCTTCTTTGCGGTTTTGTTTTGCATAGAATCGCATAACATACTACCATGTCAAGTCTTCACTGAGCAGGTGACCAAGAAAACATAAGGAAAGGAAAACCAAATGAGCCTATTCGTTGTTGACCCTGAAAAATGCAAGAAGGATCATATCTGTGTGGATGAGTGCCCCGCAAAGATCATCAAGATGATAGACAAGGACACACCCCCTGTGCCCGTCAGCCGTGCCGAGGAGTTTTGTATCCAATGTGGCCATTGCGTTGCGGTCTGCCCTTACGGTGCCCTTTCCCATAAAGCCATGGCCCCGGAACAGTGTCCCCCGGTCCGGAAGGAACTTCTGCCGAATCCGGAGTGGGCGGAACACTTTCTCCGTTCCAGGCGATCCATCCGCACCTACAAGAAAAAGGTGGTGGAACGCGAAACCATCACAAGACTTATTGATATCGCCCGCTATGGTCCCTCCGGCAGCAACAGTCAGCCGGTCCGGTGGCTCGTCATCCATGACAATGAAGAGGTGAAAAACCTGGCAGGGCACGTGGTGGATTGGATGCGCTTTCTTCTCAAGGAGCAGAATGCGTTCGCCATGTCCCTGCACATGGACCGCCTTGTGGCAGGGTGGGATGCTGGGATGGACCGCATCTGCCGCGATGCACCCCACGTGATCGTCACCCATGCTCCGAAAGACGACCGGGCCGCCCCGGCAGCCTGCACCATTGCGCTTTCCTATCTGGACCTGGCCGCTCCGTCAATGGGCCTTGGCGCCTGCTGGGCCGGCTATTTCAACGCTGCGGCAAGCCTGTGGCCACCCATGCAGGAGGCCCTGGGTCTCCCCGAAGACCACACGGCCTTCGGGTCCATGATGATCGGCTATCCCAAGTATGCCTACTACCGCCTCCCCCTGAGAAATGAACCCCACATCACGTGGCGGTAGAAGGGCTTTCATGGAAGATCCCCGGCTTCATTGGCGGCCCATAGTCATCCTCATCATCCTGTCGCTGATCTGGGGAGGAAACATGGCCTCCATCAAGATCGGCGCAAGGGATATGGCCCCGCTGTTCATGGCGGGCCTGCGGTCTCTAGTGGCTGCCATCTGCCTTTACATCTGGATGAAAATCAGGGGAATGGAGCTCTTCCCAAGCAGGACCATTCTTTTTCATGGCATAGTGGTCGGCGCTTTATTCGGGGCAGAATTCGGGCTCATTTACGAGGGCCTTACATACACCCTTGCCTCCAGGGTCTATGTGCTCGTTTACACGGCCCCATTCTTTGCCGCCCTGGGTGCACACTTTTTTCTGCAGGGAGACCGGCTCAATCCTTGGAAAACAGCAGGCCTGAGCATCGCCTTTCTCGGTATTGTAGCCCTCTTTTTCCGTAAGATAGGTTCGTTTTCAACAGAAACTTTCCCCGGTGATTTGATGGCACTGGTAGCCGGTTCCTTATGGGGAATGACGACCGTTTACATAAAACGATTCCTGGCCCGGAAGACCCAACCGCTCCAAATGCTCTTCTACCAGGTATTCTTTTCAGCACCCCTCCTCTTCGGGCTGAGTTTCCTCATGGAATCCCCCATGGTGAAAGGGGTGTCTGCCATAGGGGTCTTGGCATTATTTTATCAGTGTATCATTGTTGCCTTTTTCAGTTACATTGTCTGGTTCGAGTTGATCCATCGATACCCCGTGAGTCTTTTACACGCCTTTTCCTTTTTTACCCCGATTTTCGGCGTGTTTTTGAGCGGGGTCTTGATCCTGGGGGAACCCATCCATCTCGACCTTCTTATGGCTCTGGTGCTGGTCAGTGCGGGAATGGTGCTGGTCAATCGCCAGTCCGCAACCGTCACAGACCCAGCATAAATGCACTTCAAAGGAGGAAGAAAGATTCATGAATGATCTTCTCTGTTACTGTTTCGGCCATACGGCCGAAGACATCCGAAGGGATGTAAAGGAAAACGGCCGATCCACGATCATGGAAAAGATCATGGCTGAGAAAAGAGAGGGAGGATGCAACTGTGCGGAGACGAACCCTAAGGGTAGGTGATGCCTGGCTGATGTCCGCCGTGTTGCGGAACAGGCAGGAGCTCAATCTTCTAACCGGGTGGTGACCCCACTGGAGGCTTTATACTGATTGTTCCCCCGGATATTGCTGCAAGGCGCTGTATCTCGTTGAGTTCAAGGCCAAGTCCTTCAGCGACCCTTTTCCCGTAATCAGGATCCACCTTAAAATGCGCTTTTTTGTCAAAATATCAAAATGTTACCTTTCGTGGATGGGCACCAATTGGTATCTCTATGAATCGTGCTCATCAGCAAAGGAGGCTAAGATATGTCAAGAGTCACTGATCTGCTAGGTTCCCGATACCCCATCATTCAAGGCGCAATGGGTGTCATCTGCAATCCCGAGCTGGTTGCGGCCGTCTCCGAGGCAGGCGGCTTTGGTCTCTTAGCCACGGCCTTTGCGAGAGATCCGGAAGTTGTGAGGGACCAGGCAAAAGCAACGAAAGAACTCACAGGCAAACCCTTCGGCGCCAATCTTTTTGTGATGAACCCGCTGGCCTCAAAGTTCGCCGAAGTGTTGGCGGAAGAAGGGTTGAAGTGTGTCACGGTCTCAGGAGGGTCCCCCAAGGAGCTTATCCCCATGCTTCACGCTATGGGAATCAAGGTCATCGTTGTGGTCCCCACGGTGGACTCTGCCAGGAGCGTCGAGGCTGGCGGGGCCGATGCCATCGTTGCAGAAGGGTCCGAATCCGGAGGGGTTCAGGGGTTGAGAGTATCCTCTACGATGGTACTGGTCCCTGCAGTGGTTGATGCTGTTAATCTCCCCGTGATCGCGGCAGGTGGCATCGGTGACTCTCGGGGATATAGGGCCGCCTTTGCTCTGGGTGCGGAAGGGGTGCAGGTGGGGACGCGCTTCATCGCCACCAAAGAGTGCATTGCGCACGACCATTACAAATCCGCCATTGCAGGGGCAAAGGAAACCGGCACAGGACTTGTGGATATGGGCCGGTTCCGGATCCGGGCGTTGCGTACGGCCCTTGTTGAGAAAATGCTCAAAGGGGAAGAACCTACTGACCGAGCCTTTGCGGGAGAGGCCATTGAGGCATCCTGGCTAAGAGGAGACCTGGAGGCGGGGGTGCTCCCGGCCGGAGAGATTGCAGGTCTCATCGCTGATGTCCCTGCGGTGAAAGCGGTGATTGATGAACTGGTTCGAATGGAATAAGAAAAGAGAAAAGCAGGACAGGGAAAGTGTTTACAACCGTTTTGTGTCCCTTATCAGAGAGGGAAAAGAGTATGGGATATTCGGGCATCCTATTGCGTGTAATGAGCCTTTGAGCAGGTAAGCCCGCCGGGAGGTGATGGGACCGGATGAGATGAGGTCAATCCTGGCCCTATCTCAAGGGGTCCCCTGTCACGATGAATGCAGATTTGTTTGCAATGGTCTATGGACTGAGTTCCGCTATTTCATGGGGCGCCGGGGATTTCGTCGGTGGCTTTGCCACAAAACGAAACCACGTTTTTTCCGTTATCTTGATTTCCCAACTCGTTGGCGCTGGATTTCTCGTTCTCCTGGCCCTGGGTTTCGGTGAACAGTTGCCCGGGTTGCCCCGGTTTTTTCTGGGTGCTCTTGCCGGGTTGTGCGGTGTCCTCGGATTGCTCGCTCTCTACACCGGGCTTTCCAGAGGGCGCATGGGGATCGTCGCGCCCCTGTCGGCAGTGGTCACTGCAATCCTGCCGGTCATCGTAGCCCTTTTGACCGAAGGCCTTCCCACGACGGCGCAGTTGGTGGGTTTCGGTTTGGCCCTGGTTGCCATCTGGTTTCTTTCCTATTCCTTTTCCGGTGAAAAGATCAGTCCCGGTGAGTTGTATCTGCCGCTCCTTGCGGGCCTCGGCTTCGGGCTCTTTTTTGTTTTCATTGCCCGGGCAAGCAGTGAATCCGTGTTTTGGCCCCTGGTTGGCGCCAGGGTCGGATCCATCGGGCTGATGAGCCTCTTGACCCTGCTGGGTAATCAATCATGGATTCCATCAAGAAGTGCCATGCCTTTCATGGCCCTGGCAGGGGTTCTCGATGCCTCGGGAAACGCCTTTTTCGCCATGGCAACGCAGGTGGGGAGACTGGATATCGCGGCCGTCCTCTCCTCATTCTACCCAGCGGCAACCGTCCTCCTTGCGTGGTTCATCCTGAAAGAACGCTTGCAGTGGCCCCAGTGGACGGGGGTAGGCATCGCCCTTTTTTCTCTTGGCCTGATCGCCCTATGAATGGAAGAAGGGCTGATCTAAGGAAAAACTTGACAGGGATTTGATGAAATCATATCCTTGCAGCGGAATAGGGGCAAGAAGCCCTGTGATTGATTGAAAGTAGATACACAAGAATAGGATAAGCCACGAAGGCCGGCACGGGAAAGAAAACCGTGCGACGATCTTTGTGGCTTTTTGTTTCCGGTCAGGGAGAAAGCTGGGCTTATGCACATTTCAGAGGGAGTTCTTTCAGCGCCGGCACTCATCAGCGGCGCGGCGATCGCAGTGGCAGGCGTGGCAGTGGGCGTGAGGAAGCTGGACTTTGACCGGATTCCTCACACGGCCGTGCTTTCTGCGGCGTTTTTCGTGGCCTCGCTGGTCCATGTGCCCATCGGCCCTTCTAATGTCCATCTGATTCTGAATGGCCTGCTGGGGTTGCTCCTGGGATGGGCGGCCTTCCCGGCCATCATGATCGCCCTTTTCCTTCAGGCGGTGCTCTTCCAATTCGGTGGATTGACCACCCTGGGCACCAACACCGTTGTTATGGGGCTCCCCGCGGTGATCTGTTACCTCGTTTTCAGGCCCGGGGTCATAAGCCGGAGTTCACGCGTGTCCCGGATCTCATCCTTCTCTTGCGGCGCGATATCCGTATTTCTTTCAGGTGTCCTGGTGGCGTCGGCCCTGATAAGCACAGGTGAATCCTTTTATGCGGCGGCCAAGCTGATCATCATTGCTCACTTGCCGGTCATGGTCATAGAGGGACTCATAACGATGCTCTGTGTCAGATTCCTCAAGAAGGTCAAGCCGGAGATTTTGGAGGTGACGCATGCTAAAAATAGTGCGTAAGGTCGTATATTTCCCAAGGTCAAGGCTGGTGCCGATCGTGAGCCTGGTCGTTGTTTTTCTTTTTTGTTTTTCTTCTCCTGTGTTTGCCCACATGGTTTACCTCTATGCGTGGGTAGAGGGACGTACCATCTACACGGAAAGCTATTTCAGCGGCGGGGGCAAGGTGAATAATGGACTGATCCAGGTCTTTGACCCCGCGGGAAAAAAGCTTCTTGAAGGGAAAACAAATGCCAAGGGTGAGTTTTCATTTCAGATTCCTCGGAAGACCGCTCTCACTATCGTGCTGAATGCCAGTATGGGACATAGAGGTGAGTATACGTTGAAGGCGGATGAGCTTGGGGGAATCGCTGCACCTGAGACCAAGAAAGAGCAAGCGGTGAAGGTTGCAAAGGCGGAATCACATTCCCCGATGCAGGTTGATGCCGATCAGATCCGAGAAATAGTTGGGCAGACCCTGGACTCCAGGTTGAGACCCATTGCCCGTTCCATTGCCAGGCTCCGGGAAGAAAAGGGGCCAGGGCTCACGGAAATTGTCGGAGGCATCGGGTATATTTTCGGTATCATGGGCCTGCTACTCTATTTCAAGAGCAGAAAAAGGTAAGGTCAATTTTAATGGGTTTGATTTCCTGGACCTTGCGCAGGAATTCTCATTTCTGGATTGGAAACTCAGCAGTGCCCAAAATGTACTTGTGGATGGGCACGAGCTATTACCGAAAAGAAAGGAGGACGAAAAAAATGGTGAAAAGGATGTTGGTGCTCTTGAGTGCAGGTTTGTTGTCGAGTTGTTTTGTGCACACGGCATTTGCCCATTTCGGCATGGTAATCCCCTCTGAGACCATGGTAATGCAAGGCGATAGCAGGGTTGTGAGGGTGGTAGCCTCTTTTTCCCATCCCTTTGAAGGGAACGGGATGGACCTTGTGCAACCCGTTCGATTCGGTGTGATGACCAGAGGGAAAAAGCAGGATCTGCTGTCCCAATTGAAGGGAACAAAGGTTTTTGGCCATAAGGCCTGGGAGCTGGATTACCGGGTGAAACGGCCTGGAGTGTATACCTTTTATATGGAACCTAAGCCCTACTGGGAACCCGCTGAAGACAAGTACATCGTCCATTACACAAAGACCGTTATCTCCGCGTTCGGCGACGAGGATGGCTGGGACGAACCGGTGGGGTTTAAGACGGAGATTGTACCGCTCTCGAGGCCTTTTGGGCTCTATACGGGGAACGTTTTTCAGGGAACGGTCATGATGGATGGGAAACCCGTGCCCCACACGGAAGTGGAAGTGTCTTATTACAACAGAGACGGCAGGACAATTGCTCCGACTGACTATATGGTGACACAAGTAGTCAAGGCAGATGCGAACGGGGTGTTTACCTATGGAATCCCCCACGCGGGCTGGTGGGGGTTTGCCGCGCTCAACACAGCGTCGGAAAAAATGAAGCGCAATGGACAGGGCAAGGACGTAGAGCTGGGGGCAGTGCTCTGGGTGAAATTCCAGAAATGGATGGAAAAGTAGGCGTCATTGTACCAATGACACCAGTAAGAGCACATATCTGGATTTTTGATGTCTTCATCCTTCCAGCCTGTGAGGTCTTCCTTTTCAGGGGAGGCCTCACCTCTCTCCAACAAGTTTCGCTGCCTTTCTCGGATCTCCAAGGTACGGTTCTTATTGCAGGGCGAGCATTTTCCTAGTACAATCGGATTGTCCTTTCCGAGAAGCGTGCAAGAAGAATATGGAAAAAACCAGCCATCGGCCCCAGGGTTATTCATTACTTTTCGTGGTGGTTGTAACCCTGTTCGTTACCTGCCTTCTAACTGCCAATATCATGGCGGTCAAGGTCATCAGGATTTTTGACCTTATTCTTCCCGCGGCCGTCATTATCTTTCCCATCAGCTATATTGTGGGGGATGTGCTGACAGAAGTTTATGGCTACGGAGTGGCCAGGAAGGTTATCTGGTTGGGGTTTTTCTGCAACCTCGTTGTCGTGGCGTCATTCTGGCTCGGAGGGATCATGCCGTCCGCACCATTCTGGGACGGACAGGCCGCCTACGACAGGATACTGGGTTACGCCCCGAGGATTCTCGTCGCGTCCTTTTTCGCCTATCTTGTCGGCGAATTCGCCAATTCCTATATCCTGGCAAAAATGAAGATTGCCACCAAAGGGAGATGGCTGTGGACAAGGACCATCGGATCCACGCTGGTGGGTGAAGGCCTGGACTCCGCGGTATTCATCACCCTTGCATTTGTGGGCACCATTCCCACAGGGACCCTGGCCTCCGCCGTGCTGACCCAGTGGTTGGTAAAGTGTGGTTATGAAGCGATGGCGACGCCCCTAACCTACAAGGTGGTGGGATATCTGAAAATGCGGGAGCAGCGGGATGCCTATGATTATGAAACGCGATTCAATCCATTGCTGATGGAACCGTAACAAACCGTTCATCACAGGCCTGGAGTTTCCAGTGGACCGGGAAAATCCATGAAAAAAGTGATTGAATTTTGTCTTTAATTGCGATATTCCGGGGTTCCATGAACCCGAAATGCTCAAGTAAACACCATATCCTATGCGAAATAACACCCAGGGAGGAAATAGAGAATGTCAGATGAAAAAAGGGTAAAGGACATTATGATCCCGATCGAAGAATACCGCAAAATTGACCAAGGGGCCCCGCTTCGCCAGGCCCTGGGTCTGTTGAAAAAAGGCCATGAAGACATGAAGGCCGGAAAAGCCGGCCTTTTTCACAGGACCCTCTTCGTCACCGACGCGAAGAACAGGATCGTGGGAAAACTTTCCATGTATGACGTGGTGAAGGGGCTGGTTCCCGAGATGGCCAGGAAGCCCGAGATGTCCAGGGCCTTGTACTCCGTGCTCTCGTCCAGGGCACTGGAAGTTGCCGACGAGGTCCGTGATTTTCAGGACCGCTTCAAGTGGCTTCATCACGGCTTCAAGGACCTCGTCAGGCAGGAGAGCGGAAAAAAGGTCGGTGATATCATGTCTCCCGTGCATCCCGTACTGAAGGAAGAGGACAGCATCAACCAGGCGATCTACGCCATCTTCAAGGAGAATATCCGCCAGCCCCTGGTGGCGCGGGATGGAGAGATAACCGGGGTGGTGGATTCCATACACATTTTTGACGAGCTTATGGAAATTTCAGGGCCGGATATCGGTGTAAACTGGTAGTCAGGCCTGGTGGCGGTCAACGCCGTCCCACACGCGAAGGAGGTAGTCCTTCTGATCCTCGAAGACCTGGGCCTGCTCCTCCACAATCTCTTCGGCCTGGCTTGAGGTCATCTTCCGGGTGCGGTTGATAAAGGACGCCACGCGTCCCAAATAGAGGGGGGTCACCAGATTGACCAGCTGGGTGCGGTTGCGCTCCCAGCGGTGGAAAGTGCCTGCGATTTCATAGAGCGTCAGGACCCACGTTTTGACAGGCATGGCGAATTTGGTCTTTGCCATTGAAGCGCATCTCCTGAGGTCTTCAAAACAATCCGGGGAAAAGATGTCGCGGTAAAGCCCCTTGAATTGCCGAAATCCCGTCTTGTATTCCGTCACGAGCCGGCCAAGGTCCACCTGAATGGGAGCGGGCTCGAGGAGTTCCGGGAGCCCGAACAGAGGAACGGTCCTGCTCCCCTTGACGGCTTTCCAGGTAGCTTCATTTTTCTCCATGAGGACAAAAAGGGTGTGAACGACCTGCCGGAACATAGGCCCCAGGGCCTCTCCCGGATCTTTTGCATCATGGATTTTCACTCCCAGATTTGACTGGCATATCCTGAAGTTGTTCGTGATGGCATTGGTGGTCATCCAGATGTCGATGCCGTAGCGCGCCACATCCGTATCCCACACGTCCTGTTCCATGTAATAGGCGGCCAGCTCACCGGCGAACGCAAAGTCCCCTCCTATGGGTTGGCGGATGCGCAGGCCATAGAGGGCCCGGGTCAGATTGTACACGATATTGTTTGTGATGGTCCCGTCATATTTGTAACGGGAATAGACCGGGGTGACGTAGTGGTATGCCTTGTCCAGGATCGGCTCCAGGAGATATTTGATCCAGTCGCCGGTGATGGATCGCAGGTCCGAGTCGACCACCACGCAGGCCTTCACTTTCAGGCGTTTGGCCGCCTCGAACACGGACCTGAAAGCGGACCCCTTCCCGGCGGGCCCGCGGTATATGGTGACAAGCTTTTCCTGCCAGGGTTTGATCTCAAATTCCTTGGCCACATCCCTTGTGTCATCCGTGGATCCCCCGTCCGCGATCATGATGACCGAGCGTAGGCCGGCGTAATGATGGAAGAGGCCGTGGCTGACCATCTGGATGACGTGGGCGATGGTTTCCTGGTTGTTGTAACAGGGAATCCCCACAAGGATGTCCGAACGCCCTATTTCTTCAACCCTCTTGGAGCTGTAAGCCCGCAGCGCCGTATCGTAATGCATGGGGTTCACCATCCTTTGTCTCCGTTCTAAAGCAAGGCGGAAGCCTAACCCGACCAGCCATTATGCCGTTCCGAATTGCCTGTCGCCCGCATCGCCCAGCCCGGGAAGAATGTAGGCGTTTTCATTGAGCCCATCATCTATGACTCCAATGTGAATGGGGATGTCCGGATGGGCCTCGCGCATGGCTTTGATCCCTTGCGGGGCGGCGATAATACCAATGTACTTGATCTGTCGAGCTCCCCACTTCTTGAGTATGTTGATGGTTGCAATGGCCGATCCCCCTGTCGCCAGCATCGGGTCCAGGACCAGGCAGAGCTGAACGGTGGGGAAGACGGGCAACTTGTTGTAATACTCCACCGGCTTCAGCGTGTGCTCATCCCTGAAAAGGCCGATGTGCCATACCTCGCTCCCCGGCATCATTTCCCACACGCCTTCTACCATGCCCAGGCCGGCACGCAGGATGGGAATGAGGCCGATTTGCTCCTGCAGTATTTGTCCGGTTGTCCGGGTCAAGGGGGTTTCAATATCCACCGGCATCAGCGCCAGGTCCTGTGTTGCTTCGTAGGCCAGCAGAATGGAAATCTCCCGGACGAGTTCGCGAAATTTCTTGGGTGCCGTGTTCACGTCACGGAGTCTCGAAAGTTTGTGTTTGACAAGCGGGTGTTTCGATTCAAAAACCAGATCATCCATTAATCTTCCTCCTAAGGCTTGATGTACCAAATCAACAGGTTGCGTTGTACCCTTCCGGCGGCAGGAAATTACAAACTGGCTGAGTTGATTTCATTTGTCAAGAGGGAATGAATGGGTATCAGCCATTCCTCTCCAAAGACGCTACTCCTGGTTGAACAGGAGAACGGGAAAAGCCTTGATTGGAAATGGATAGTATGTTTTAATATTTATCAGGGCGACTAAACGAGCGATCTCCCTGCGATTCCTCTTCATTGCAGACTCGGTTTTCATGAGCACGACGTCCCTGAAGACATTAATGTGTGGAAAGGAGGTGAGATTATGAAGGCCGGAATTATCTTTACAGGTACAGGCCCCATCCTCATCCTGACCAGCTATGAATCTTTTGAGGATTCCAAGCTGGTGGCCAAACTGGAAGTGAAGGGCATCAGGAAATTCATCGCCACCGAGCTTCCCATTGAAAAGGTCAAGGAGAAGTATGGAAACCAGTACATGGTGGTCATGGGTGACCTCCACCAGACGGACGACCTGCGGGTCCTGGATTACAACGGTTACAACGTCTTTCACAGCTTCAGCTTCAAGGAGATGGGAAAACCCATTTACCACGAAGCGTGACAAAACGGGATATCAGGGTCTTTCCACCAGGAGATACTGATCGGGTTTCAAGCGCGCAAAGATGGTGGCGCCGGGGCATGGCGCCACCATCTTTTTTTGGTAATTCCCTCCCAGGATCTGAAAGAGTTCAACGCAGCAGGAACACAGATGGGCACTGCGGTCTATGGAATAGGGAATCATACCCTCCCCATCGCGCACAAAAAACCGGGGGCTCAGGAAGTTTGCGTGGTTGGCGGAATGCGAAAGGTAAAGAAACCCATAATCGTCCACCTCTGATCCCAGCCTCCGGGCCCACCTCAAATAGATCCTCTTCTCCGTTTCTCCGATATGCTGCCACTCCTCCGGCATTTTTTCTCTGAAGAGGGAATCTTCAATGAGTACCTTCTTGTCTTCCGGAGTGGCAAGGCGGGGTGGCGTAAAGTCCGATGCGGTCAAGATGGCCGCGTGCCGGGCCTGATAACCATCGAGTTCAAAGGAGCTTATGATCAGGTAGAGGCCGCTTTTTGTTGAATTTCGGTACCAGCTTCCCTGCCTGGCGCAGGTGTCTGACCAGACGGCCGGCGCGACACTGGAGATCTTGTTGATGGGGTCGAGGGGGTGACAGACAATTCCTTTTGCGGATTTCATGTTGATGTTTCGGTCCGCCAGCTGCCTTCGAAGTCCCTCTTCCTCCTTCCCCGTCAGCCAGTAGATGTGTTTGATGTATTTTTCAGCGTTGTGTTTGCTCATGATCGTTTCAAGGCGCTTGCCGTAGCGGCTTCACGGGGATGATGGTTTGGTTATCGACTAATTACTTTTCAGTTGCGCCCTTATATCATTTATGACATATTTTCTATTGCTTTGCAATGCGGTTTCTTTCCCGGTCACGGGACCGGGGAGCGGCGGAGGCGATGAACCGGCATGGAATCTTTTTTCAAGTTAAAAAAACCCGATGAAGTGCTGAAACTGATGGAGCGTTTCGGGGCCTGCGGTGAAGAAGAGATCCCCTTGGGGGAGGCCTTCAACAGGGTGTTGAGCCGCCCTGTCATTTCCCCTGAGGATCTACCCGGTTTCCCCCGTTCGACCATGGACGGCTATGCCGTGCGGGCGAGAGACACGTTTGGCGCCAGCGAAAGCCTTCCGGCCCTTTTTGAGATAACAGGTGAGGTCTCCATGGGAGAGGCCCCTTCAGAAACCATAGGGCAGGGGCAGACGGTCGGAATTTCCACGGGTGGCATGTTGCCCGAAGGAGCTGACAGCGTGGTTATGGTGGAATTCTGCCATGCCCTGGATCGGGAAACGCTGGAGGTAAGCCGGGCCATTTCGCCGCTTGAAAATGTGATTCAACCGGGGGACGACATCGAGAAGCACTCACAGGTGCTGTCCGAGGGACACCGTTTACGTCCCCAGGACATGGGCGTCTTGGCCGGTCTGGGACTGGCGGGTATTCGGGTGTACCGGCGGCCGCGGATTGCCATCATTTCCACGGGGGACGAGTTGGTATCCCTTGATATGCAGCCCGCAAAGGGTCAGGTCAGGGATATCAACCGGTACAGTCTGGGCGCCTACTGTCTGAAAACAGGGGCCGTCCCCCTTTTTCTGGGGATTTGCCCGGACGATTTTAACACCCTGAATACCTTGGTCCGTAAGGGGCTGGAGACGGCGGATGGGGTCTGGCTTTCAGGCGGGAGTTCCGTCGGGACCAGGGACCTGACGCTCAAGGTCTTCGAGACCCTCGACGATTTCGAGCTTATGGTCCACGGGATTTCCATCAGCCCCGGCAAGCCTACCATTATAGCACGTTCCGGGGCCATCCCGCTGGTGGGGCTTCCGGGACACGTGGCATCGGCCCTCGTTGTGGCAGAGGTCTTTATGGGACCTTTGATTGCGAGGCTCTCGGGGCTGGCCGACCCGGGCATGAATCAGGGAGTAAGTGTAGAAGCGAGACTCTCCAGAAATATTGAATCCAAGAGCGGCCGGGAAGACTATATTCGTGTCAAGCTCCACAGGGAGGGGGACACCCTGAGTGCAGAACCTGTGTTCGGAAAATCAGGGCTCATTTCACCCCTGGTGGAGGGGCACGGAATGGTCAGGGTGGACATGAACACGGAAGGAATCTACGAGGGGGCGTCGGTTGAAGTCTTTCTGTTTAGCTGAAGGGGGCAGAATGTGAAGAGGCAGGTCTATCTGGCCATGAAATCCGTTGAAGAGGCCAAAGAAATATTTTTTTCCAGGTTTGGGCCCGAAATGCGCACCCGCCCGGAAACCATTGATGCGGAAGAGGCCCTGGGTCGCGTGACATCGGGGCCGGTGTTTGCCCGACGGTCCATACCCGGGTTTCACTCCGCCGCCATGGACGGGGTAGCGGTGAGGGCCGAGGAGACCTACGGAACAACGGAAAGGAAACCCAAGGTCCTGAAACTGGCGGATCAGGCCCTGTGGATTAACACGGGACAACCCCTTCCCTCATCTTTCAATGCCGTCATTATGGTAGAAAAATTGCATGTGCTGGATGAAGAG